>NZ_QQRR01000006.1 GCF_003439925.1 Haloprofundus halophilus | reverse complement strand
TCAGGTCCGAAGGAAATGAGGATTCCGCCCCTGCGGTCCGCCGTACAGACGGAATCTGATGTGAGCCAACGTAGTTCGGTGACACCCGACCGACCGACGGTCCCGTCATCGAACTCGGACCATGCAATACCTATAACGGTGATTCGCTCCCGTCAGGGAGCAAATCCCGCCACCCCCTGACCCATTCGGGTCAGGAACATTCCGGTTGATCCTGCCGGAGGTCATTGCTATCGGGGTCCGATTTAGCCATGCTAGTTGTACGAGTTCAGACTCGTAGCGGATAGCTCCGTAACACGTGGCCAAACTACCCTACAGAGAACGATAACCTCGGGAAACTGAGGCTAATAGTTCATACCGTACTCACGCTGGAATGCCGAGTACCAGAAACGCTCCGGCGCTGTAGGATGTGGCTGCGGCCGATTAGGTAGACGGTGGGGTAACGGCCCACCGTGCCGATAATCGGTACGGGTTGTGAGAGCAAGAACCCGGAGACGGAATCTGAGACAAGATTCCGGGCCCTACGGGGCGCAGCAGGCGCGAAACCTTTACACTGCACGACAGTGCGACAAGGGGACCCCGAGTGCGAGGGCATACAGTCCTCGCTTTTGTGAACCGTAAGGAGGTTCACGAATAAGAGCTGGGCAAGACCGGTGCCAGCCGCCGCGGTAATACCGGCAGCTCGAGTGATGACCGATTTTATTGGGCCTAAAGCGTCCGTAGCTGGCCGCGTAAGTTCATCGGGAAATCCATCCGCTCAACGGATGGACGTCCGGTGAAAACTACACGGCTTGGAGCCGGAAGACCCAAGGGGTACGTCCGGGGTAGGAGTGAAATCCCGTAATCCTGGACGGACCGCCGATGGCGAAAGCACCTTGGGAAGACGGACTCGACAGTGAGGGACGAAAGCTAGGGTCTCGAACCGGATTAGATACCCGGGTAGTCCTAGCCGTAAACGATGCCTGTTAGGTGTGGCACCCACTACGAGTGGGTGCTGTGCCGTAGGGAAGCCGCTAAACAGGCCGCCTGGGAAGTACGTCCGCAAGGATGAAACTTAAAGGAATTGGCGGGGGAGCACTACAACCGGAGGAGCCTGCGGTTTAATTGGACTCAACGCCGGACATCTCACCAGCATCGACAGTAGCGATGATCATCAGGTTGATGACCTCTATGTTGAGCTACTGAGAGGAGGTGCATGGCCGCCGTCAGCTCGTACCGTGAGGCGTCCTGTTAAGTCAGGCAACGAGCGAGACCCGCATCCTTAATTGCCAGCAACACCCCCGGGTGGTTGGGTACATTAAGGAGACTGCCGTGGCTAACACGGAGGAAGGAACGGGCAACGGTAGGTCAGTATGCCCCGAATGTGCTGGGCAACACGCGGGCTACAATGGCCGGGACAAAGGGTTCCAACCTCGAAAGAGGACGGTAATCTCAGAAACCCGGTCGTAGTTCGGATTGTGGGCTGAAACTCGCCCACATGAAGCTGGATTCGGTAGTAATCGCATTTCAGAAGAGTGCGGTGAATACGTCCCTGCTCCTTGCACACACCGCCCGTCAAAGCACCCGAGTGAGGTCCGGATGAGGCTACCACACGGTAGTCGAATCTGGGCTTCGCAAGGGGGCTTAAGTCGTAACAAGGTAGCCGTAGGGGAATCTGCGGCTGGATCACCTCCTACTGACCCGTGACCAGGCCGACGCGCCTGGCACACCTTTCATTGCACACGTCCGAGATCGCCGACGACCATCGCTCGGTCGGGCACCTCAGAACTACGTTGGCTCCACAAAGACGCTCCCAGCTCTCGACTCAATTCGACGACTGGGAGTGGGCCCATAGCTCAGTGGTAGAGTGCCTCCTTTGCAAGGAGGATGCCCAGGGTTCGAATCCCTGTGGGTCCATCACTCGGAGTGAATCGAAGACCGTGTCCCTTAAGTGGGAGACGCCACTCGATTCAACTCCGAAGCAAGACCGATGCACCACCCCGTGCAAGCGCGGGTGGGAAGGGTTGAACACGTGACCATTCACTCCGGCACGTGTCATGAAACCGTGTGTACGTGCAATCCAGACGTCCACTGGACCCGTTCGATTAGCTCGAACGGATTACAGTGTCCATCACTATACCATCGTATGGCTACTTTGCCATCTGGTGGATAGCTCGGCTCGAGAACCGAAGAAGGACGCGCCAAGCTGCGATAAGCCTCAGGGAGCTGCATGGAAGCCAAGAACTGAGGATCTCCTAATGGGAATCCCTTCACAATTGCCACGCGCAATAGGGAACGTCGGGAACTGAAACATCTTAGTACCGACAGGAAAAGAAAGCAAACCGCGATGTCGTTAGTAACGGCGAGTGAAGACGACACAGTCCAAACCGAAGCCCTCACGGGCAATGTGGTGTTCGGACTGACCACCATCGACCAATCATCGACGAGAAGTCTTCTGGAACGAAGCGTGATACAGGGTGACAACCCCGTATCGTCGACGAGCGGTCGTGGGTCAACTCCAGAGTAGCGGGGGTCGGATATCCCTCGTCAACATGGCTGGCATCCTCAGCCAAGACTAAACATTCCTCGAGACCGATAGCGAACAAGTAGCGTGAGCGAACGCTGAAAAGCACTCCGAGAAGGACCGTGCAATAGAGCTTGAAATCAGGTGGCGATGGAACGACGGGGCATGAAAGGCTCCACGATAAACGACCCGGAAGCGATTCCGCAGTAGGACTCGTGGAGAGCCGATGTCGCGTCGTGCGTTTTGAAAAACGAACCAGAGAGTGTACCTATTCGGCGAGTCTAACTCGATTATCGAGGAAGGCACAGGGAAACCGATACGGCCGCAGCATCTTCGGATGTGAGGGCCACCGTCTTCAAGGGCGGGGAGCCGAGTGGGTACGACCCGAAACCGAGTGATCTACACGGGGGCAAGGTGAAGCGTGGCGAAAGCCACGTGGAGGCCTGTTAGAGTTGGTGTCCTACAATACCCTCTCGTGACCCATGTGTAGGGGTGAAAGGCCCATCGAACTCGGCAACAGCTGGTTCCGACCGAAACATGTCGAAGCATGACCTCAACTGAGATAGTCTGTGAGGTAGAGCGACCGATTGGGAGACCCGCCTCCGAGAGGAGTCGGCCTCCCTGTCAAACTCCGAACTTACAGACGTCGTAGACGTTGGGAGTCCGGTCTGCGGGGTAAGCCTGTGGACCGTAAGGGAGACAACCCAGAGCTGGGTTAAGGACCCAAAATGTGGACTAAGTGCAATCGAAGATAGTCTCGAGCCCTAAACAGCCGGGAGGTGAGCTTAGAAGCAGCAACCCTCTAAGAAAAGCGTAACAGCTTACCGGCCGAGGTTTGAGGCGTCGAAAATGATCGGGGCTCAAGTCCACTTCCGAGACCCGGCGGTACTCTTACAGAGTAATCCAGTAGGTCGGCACTCTGAGCGGGTGGAAGCACGGGTGAGAACTCGTCGTGGACCGCTCAGTGACGAAAATTCTGGTCACAGTAGCAGCGAGAGTCGGGTGAAAACCCCGACGGCCTAATGAGCAAGGGTTCCTCGGCACTGCCAATCAGCCGAGGGTTAGCCGATCCTAAGTCCCACCGTAACTCGAATGGGACAAAAGGGTAACTGGTTAATATTCCAGTGCTATCACCACTCAAAGTCGACGCCTGGGGGTAGATCGAGCCGGACAGTCGTCCGGTCGAATCACTAAACTCCGTGGAAGCCGTCATGGCACGAAGCGGACGAACGGTGAGACAGCGAAAGTCGATCCAACCTCGGGCCCGTGAAAAGACGAGCGTGATACTCGTACCGAGATCCGACACAGGTGCTCAGGCGGAGAAAGCCAAGGCCTGTCGGGATAACCGACGTTAGGGAATTCGGCAAGTTAGTCCCGTACCTTCGGAAGAAGGGATGCCTGCCCCTCACAGGGCAGGTCGCAGTGACTCGGACGCTCCAACTGTCTAGTAACAACACAGGTGACCGCAAATCCGCAAGGACTCGTACGGTCACTGAATCCTGCCCAGTGCAGGTATCTGAACACCTCGTACAAGAGGACGAAGGACCTGTCAACGGCGGGGGTAACTATGACCCTCTTAAGGTAGCGTAGTACCTTGCCGCTTCAGTAGCGGCTTGCATGAATGGATCAATGAGAGCGTCACTGTCCCAACGTTGGACCCGGTGAACTGTACATTCCAGTGCGGAGTCTGGAGACCCCCAAGGGGAAGCGAAGACCCTATAGAGCTTTACTGCAGGCTGTCGCTGAGACGTGGTCGCTGATGTGCAGCATAGATAGGAGCCGTTACACAGGTACCCGCGCTAGCGGGCCACCGAGGCACCATTGAAATACTATCCGTCAGTGACTGCGACTCTCACTCCGGGAGGAGAACACCGGTAGCCGGGCAGTTTGACTGGGGCGGTACGCGCTCGAAAAGATATCGAGCGCGCCCGAAGGTTCTCTCATTCGGGTCGGAAACCCGAAGAAGAGCGCAAGAGCAAACGAGAGCCTGACAGTGACATTCCCAACGAGTGTCGCTGACACGAAAGTGTGGTCTAGCGAACCGACGAGGCCCATAGATGGGGCCCGTCGATGACAGAAAAGCTACCTTAGGGATAACAGAGTCGTCACCGGCAAGAGCACATATCGACCCGGTGGCTTGCTACCTCGATGTCGGTTCCCTCCATCCTGCCTGTGCAGAAGCAGGCAAGGGTGAGGTTGTTCGCCTATTAAAGGAGGTCGTGAGCTGGGTTTAGACCGTCGTGAGACAGGTCGGCTGCTATCTATTGGGGGTGCGAGGTATCTGACGTGAACGATCGTATAGTACGAGAGGAACTACGATTGGTTGCCACTGGTGTACCGGTTGTCCGACAGGGCAGTTGCCGGGCAGCCACGCAACACGGGGTAAGAGCTGAACGCATCTAAGCTCGAAACCCACATGGAAAAGAGATACCACCAAGGTCACTCGTAGAAGACGAGTTCGATAGACTCGGGGTGTACGCAACGAGGCAACGAGTTGTTCAGCCCGCGAGCACTAACAGACCAGCCATCACTCATACCGCATGGGTATAGCGGTTTTCAGACGCTGCATTCGTTCGACCGTCGAACGGGTCCAGGCGTTTACTGGATTGCACGTACAACACGGTTCGAGTAAGCCCAAGACATTCGTCTTGCAAGACCGACTTTGGAAGCGAGAACGGTTCGACTCCGTTCGTCGGCGTTAAGGCGGCCACAGCGGTGAGGTAACACCCGTACCCATCCCGAACACGGAAGTTAAGCTCACCAGCGTGAACGCAACTACTGGAGTGCGCGAGCCTCTGGAAACACGTTCTCGCCGCCTGCCACTCATACTTCATCCACCACCCGCAGAGCGACAGCACCGCTCCGCGGGCGTTTCTATTTCGAAC
>NZ_QQRR01000005.1 GCF_003439925.1 Haloprofundus halophilus | reverse complement strand
GCGTTCGGCCTCTTCGTGACGCTGTTCTCGCTCGTGAGCGTCGTCCGTCGCTACCGACTCCCCGTCGAGGAACGGTACAACCCGTCGTTCACCGTCGGATACGCCCGCTTCCGCCGCCGCCTCTCGAACGGCGGCACCGCCGTGACGGCGGTCAACGTCCTGCTGGTCCTCGGCGTCCTCGCCGCCGCCAGCAGCATGGCGTTCGCACTCGCCGCACCGCCGGCCAGCGGTGAGTTCACCGACTTCTCGCTTCTCACGCAGAACGAGAACGGGACGTTCTCGTCGGCGGGGTTCCCGTCGGAGGTGACGCAGGGAACGGCCATCCCGATGGCGACGAGCATCGAGAACAACGAGGGCGAGCAGACGAACTACTCGGTCGTCGTCCAACTGCAGCGGATGGACGGTGAACAGGTCGTCGAACGACAGGAACTCACCCGCTTTTCGCGTACCGTCGGCGACGGCGGAACGTGGCAGCACAAACACTCTATCGTCCCCTCGATGACCGGCGAGGACCTCAGAGTCCAGTATCTCCTGTACGAGGGAGAACCACCGGCCGACCCCCGCACTCAGAACGCCGACGACACCCTCCACATATGGATCACTGTAACCGCACCCTGACGGCATCCGTCTCGACAACTTCCGGCACGACTCCCGCCGTGGCACGCTCTCGACCGTGCGCGAACTCCGGTACGAGGTGTCGTTGAGATGTGGCCCTGGGAACATCTCGCGTTCGGATACATCCTGTACTCGGTCGCGCATCGACTCGCCGCACGCCGAGGAGTCACTACTCCCGCGGCACTCGCTGTCGCGTTCGCGACGCAGCTGCCGGACTTGATAGACAAACCGCTGGCGTGGACGTTCGAGGTCCTCCCGAGCGGTGTCTCGCTGGCTCACTCGATGTTCTTCGTCCCGCCGGTCACGCTGGCGGCGTATCTCGTCGGCCGCGTGACGGGGTTCAAACGCCTCTGGATTCCGTTCCTCGTCGGCTACCTCTCGCACCTCGTCGGCGACGGCGTCTCGGGCGTCGCCTACGGCGACAGCCCGTCGTTTTCGTTCCTGCTCTGGCCGCTGTACGAGACGTCTTCGCCGTCGCGGGCCGGCCTCTTCAGCAACTTCTTCTACTATCTCGGAAACTACATGGAGACGCTCGCCAGTCCCGAAGGCGTCGTGTACATCCTCTTAGAACTCGGTCTTCTCGGGACGGCGTTTCTGCTCTGGCTGTGGGACGGCGCTCCCGGTCTGCCGCGGTTCCGGTTCGGTTCGTCGCTACTACCGAATCGAAACCGGTAGCACGCCGCTCGCCTGCGAGTAGGCGTCTCTGAGCACCGTCTCGACGCTGCCGAAGAAGGGGAGCGGGTCGTCGAACGACAGGACGTCGTACCCCGTTCGGTCCGTGCTGTCGGAGACGAACTCCGTCATCACTCGCCATCGGTCGTCCGTCTTCCTGAGTCGCATCACGTCACCGAGTAGCCACCGCATCCGGACGCCGGCGTCGTACGTCAGCGTCGGTTCCGCGTCGCCGAAACACGCGGTCCGATACAGCAGATGCGGGACGTCGACGCCGGCTTCGACCGTGAGCGCGAGGCTTCCCCACAGACGGGGATTTATCTCCATTAGCTTCGGTTCGCCGGTCCGCGCGTCGACGCGGAACTCCACCATCGCGACACCCCGCCACTCCAGGTGGTCCAGCAGTCGTCTCGCCGTCTGCTGCAGCTTCGGGTCGTCGACGGTCTCGCGGTACGTGCTCGCACCGCCGTCGTCGTGGCTCGAGCGGAGGCGGTGCTGTATCGTGAGTCCGAGCAACGCTCCGTCGCAGCCGTACACCGTGTACACTCCGCGCTCCCCACCGTCAGGGACGTACTCTTGAACGAGCGGAGCGCCGGCCGGCGTGTAGGCGGCCTCGAACGCTTCTTCGAACGTCGCCCGGTTCTCACAGACGTACACGCCCGCCCGAGACGAGCCCTGTCGCGCTTTGACGACGAGCGGTCGACCGAGCTCCTCGACCGCGCGGTCGTACGCCGGAGAGTCCAGAAACAGCGTTTTCGGATGTGCCACGCCCGCCGCTTGGGCGGCCCGAATCGTTCTCGACTTGTCGAGGGCGACGAGCAACCGTTCGTACGGGAGCAACGGGACGACAGCGTACGGTTCGAGTCGCTCCTGCGCTTCCGAGACGGGTCGAACGGTCGCCTCCGCGACCGGAAGCACCATCCGATAGTCGCCCTCTCGGAGCTCTGCCTCCAGCCACGCGAGAAACTCCTCTCGGTGTTGTTGAGGCGAGGGGTACCGTCGAGCCTCGGCGGCGTACTTGGATAGCGCCCCCGCCGACCGGTGGAGGGGGCTGCCAGCAACTACCTCGACGCCCCGTCTCCCGAGACTTCGAATCGCCGTTAACGCGTACCGACAGTGGGCGTCGAGAACCAGCACTCTGTCGGCCGTCGGCTGGTGCTTCGATTCGAGTCGCCCGTCGCGTTCCGTGTCGGTCATCGAACGCTGCTCGTCGCTGCGGGACGTCTTTTCACGACCGTCTGTCTTCACAACTTCTTGCCTCAGGGTGTTATTGGTGTCCGTGACGGCCGTTCGAGTACGTATCGGACGACGACGACGCCGAGAACGGTGGCACTCACTACGGCGAGAGTCCACGAGAGAGAGAGTCCATCGAACGGTGCGACGCTGAGTGTCTGCAACAGCAGCAGCCCGATTCCGCAGACGCCCGTGAGAAGATACCCCACGTGCCAGGGAAGTTTGCTCTCGGAGCCGTGACCGAGATACTTCTCGACGTCGCTGCTGGGACGGAGCGAGATGACGTTGTCCGAACGGTCCCACTCGACGATGCCACGCTCCTCGAGCATCGGTAGATGCGTCTGGTACAGCGAGATGTAGACGCGCCGGCGTTCCGCGCGAGCGAGTTCGCCCGGTCGCTTGTCGTTTTCGGCGGCGGCGACGTGGTCGACGAGCGGACTCAGTTCCGAGGTGCCATCGCTGGCCTGAAGGTGACGGATGATGCCGAGCCGACGCTCGTTGCAGAGCGTGTCGAACAACTCACCCTGCGTGAGTCCACTGGACGGCGCGTTAGTCATCCCTCGCGTGAGGCCATGAGTTCACTCCGTCCACGATTCGGCTAGGCTGGCAGTACATATCCTATTCATCCACTCTATCTCCACTTTACTATCCGCCGACTAACGTTCAGAGGGCCTGTAGTTACCGTTCGTTGTAATGTAGCTGCCGCCCCGTTCTATCGTGGCGTTTGCGGATAATTACACTACGAAACCTTACGGAAAATGGTAAACTGGCACATACTCCTCCATCAGGCTGTGAATAACAAAGCTACGACACCATCAGGTGTGGGTTGCAACTGTACGGACTGGGAGACCGACGCCCGGTCGAGGTTACACTACGTCATTCATGACACAAAGAGACAATCACGGCGAAACAGAGGAGATACGCCGCCACGCGGCCGGAGAGTCGCCCGTCGAGCTCGGCTCCGACACAGACGTCCACGAGACCGCAGTACTGGGTCATCCGCACGGTAACGCGTCGGAACCGACTGTGTTGGGCGAGGGTGCGACCGTGCGTGCGGGCACCATCATCTATCAGGACGTCGTCGCCGGCGACGGGCTCAACACGGGTCACAACGCGCTGATCCGGGAGCTCACGACGCTCGGCGACGACGTGCTCGTCGGGACGAACACGGTCATCGACGGGCAGACCGAGATCGGCTCGAACGTGAGCCTCCAGACGAACGTGTACATCCCGACCGGGACGACCATCGGAGACCGCGTCTTCGTCGGTCCTGCGGCGACGCTGACGAACGACCCCTACCCGATTCGTAAGGATGTCGACCTCGTCGGCCCGACGCTCGAAGACGACGTCTCCATCGGCGCGAACGCGACGATTCTCCCCGGTGTTACCGTCGGCGAGGGAGCGTTCGTCGCCGCGGGTGCGGTCGTTACCGAAGACGTTCCGCCGCGAACGCTCGCCGTCGGCGCACCCGCGAAACACCGGGCCCTGCCGGAGAACCTTCAGGGAGGTAACTTACTCGAATGATACCAATCGCCAGCCCCGAACTTGGCCCCGAGGAACAGCAACGCGTCGAAGACGTCATCGAAAGCGGATATCTCGCGGACGGCCCCGAGGTACGCGCTTTCGAGGAGGAGTTTGCGACCTACTGCGACGCCGACCACGGCGTCGCCACCTCCAACGGAACGACCGCGCTCCACGCCGCCTTCGAGGCGCTGGACATCGGCCCCGGAGACCGCGTCGCCACGACGCCGTTCTCCTTCATCGCGAGCGCGAACGCCGTCCGACTCGCCGGCGCGGAGCCGGTGTTTCTCGACATCGACCCCGAGACGTACAACCTCGACCCCGACGCGCTGGAGGCGGCGCTGCGAGACGGCGAACAGATAGATGCCGTGCTCGCGGTCCACCTCTACGGACTGCCGGCCGAGATGCCGCGCTTCGTCGAACTCGCAGAAGAGCACGACTTCGCGCTCGTCGAGGACGCAGCCCAGGCGCACGGCGCGAAAATCGACGGCCGACCGGTCGGCTCGTTCGGCGACGCCGCCTGCTTCTCCTTCTACCCGACGAAGAACATGACGACGGGCGAAGGTGGGATGGTCGTTACGAACCGCCGCGACGTCGCGGAGGGCGTCGCCGAGTACGTCAACCACGGACGCTCGAACGCCTACGGCGGGAGCTCCTCCTACGAACACGTCTCCGTCGGCCACAACTTCCGGCTGACCAGTCTCGGTGCGGCCATCGGCCGAGCGCAACTGGAGAAACTGCCCCGGTTCATCGAGGCCCGACGGCAGAACGCCGCTCGCCTGAACGACCTGCTCGAAGCGTCGTCGGTGACGACGCCGTACACGCCCGAGGGCTACGAACACGCCTACCACCAGTACACGGTCAGAACTGACGACCGGGACGGACTGCAGGAGACGCTCGACGACCACGGCGTCGGGTACGGTGTCTACTACCCGGTCCCGATTCACCAGCAGAAACCGTACGCGGACCTCGGTCACGCGGCTCCGAACGCGGAGGCGGCCGCCGCGGAAGCGCTCTCGCTGCCGGTTCACCCGGCGCTGTCGGCCGACGACCTGGAGGTCGTCGCCGACGCCGTCCTCGCCCACGGCGAGGAGGTGATGGCGTGAATCCCAAAGTCGGCGTCATCGGCGTCGGTCACATGGGACAGAACCACGTCCGAGTCTACAGCGAGATGCCCGGCGTCGACCTCGCGGGCGTCTTCGACGCGGACGACGAACAGGCGGACCGAATCGCCGAGGAGTACGGCACGACGGCGTACCCGATGGAGAGCCTGCTCGACACCGTCGACATGGTTTCGGTCGCGGTGCCGACGCGCTTCCACGCGTCCATCGCGCGAGACTGCATCGACGCCGGCGTCGACCTCCTCGTCGAGAAGCCGTTCGTCGACGACCTCGAAGTCGGCCGGGAACTCGTCCGCCGCGCCGACGAGGCCGGCGTGACGCTGCAGGTCGGCCACATCGAGCGTTTCAACCCCGCCATCACGGCGCTCAGCGACATCACCACCGACCTCGACATCATCGCCATCGAGGCTCACCGCCTCGGACCGCCGATAAACCGCGACCTCGAGGATAGCGTGGTGATGGACCTGATGATCCACGACGTGGACATCGTCCTCTCGCTCGTCGACGCGGAGGTCGAGTCGGTCTCGGCCATGGGTACGCGGAACACGCAGTACGCGGACGCCCAGATTCGCTTCGACGACGGCACCGTCGTCTCGCTGACGGCCAGTCGACTCACGCAACGGAAAGTTCGCACGCTCAGCGTCACCGCCGACGAGTGCCGCGTCGACGTCGACTACATCAGTCAGTCGGTCGACATCCACCGCAACTCGCTGCCGGAGTACATCAAGCAGAACGGCGAACTGCGCTACCGCCACGAGAGCATCGTCGAACAGCCGATGGTCGAGAAGAACGAGCCGCTGCGCGACGAACTCACGGCGTTCGTCGAGGCGGCGAAGAACGGCGAGAAACCGCGCGTCACCGGCGAAGACGCCCTCCGAGCCATCGAAGTGACCCGGAAAATCGACGAACTGGCCTCCGAGGTCGAACGTCACGAGGTGATCCAATGAGTAGCATTCCGCGTGGAATCGGCCTGTACGGGTCGGAGTACTCGACGCAAGCACAGCGCATCGGACTCACGAGCGGTGCGGTTCCCATCGCCATCTACGGACTCGGCAAGATGGGGCTCCCGCTGGCCGGCGTCTACGCCGAGATGAGCGGTAACGTCACCGGCGTCGACATCGACGAGGACGTCGTCCGCGGAATCAACCGCGGGGAGTGCCACATCGACGGCGAACCGGGTCTGCCGGAGCTCGTCGCAGAACAGGTCGAACGCGACCGGTTCGAGGCGAGTTCGGACTCCCGAGCGGTCGCGAAGGAGTCGTCGGTTCACGTCGTCATCGTACCGACGCTCATCACCGACGAGCACGAGGCGGACCTCGGTGCGCTCGAATCGGTCTGCGCCGACATCGGCAGCGGACTCGACGCCGGCGACCTCGTCATCATCGAGTGTACCGTTCCGCCGCGCACGTGCGAGGACGTCGTCATGCCCATTCTCGAACGCGAGAGCGGCCTCTCGCGCGGCGAGTTCGGCCTCGCGTTCTGCCCGGAGCGAACGTCCAGCGGGAAGGCGCTGTACAAACTCCGCGAAGCGCACCCGAAGATCGTCGGCGGCATCGACGACGAGAGCACGCGCATCGCGGAGATGATCTACGGCGAGATCACGAACAACGACGTCATTCCTGTCTCGGACGCGACCACCGCGGAGGCGGTCAAGGTGTTCGAGGGACTCTACCGCGACGTGAACATCGGGCTGGCGAACGAACTCGCCCGCGTCACCGACAGCCTCGGTATCGACACGACCGAGGCGATAGAGGCCGCGAACACGCAGTCGTACTGCAACATCCACACGCCCGGTATCGGCGTCGGCGGCCACTGCATCCCGTACTACCCGTACTTTTTGATGCAGCAGGTCCCCGAACAGACGCCGCTGATACAGACCGCCCGCGACGTCAACGACTCGATGCCCGGATTCGGCGTCGAGAAGTTACTCGAAGGGCTCTCGCGTCGCCACACCGACATCGAGGACGCGAAAGTGCTCGTCCTCGGCGTCACCTACCGCGCAGGCGTCGCGGAGACGCGGGCGACGCCCGCAGCGCCGGTCATCGAGGAACTGCAGGGACTCGGCGCCGATGTGTACGCGACCGACCCGCTCGTCGACGTCGCCGAGTTCGGGGCGACGCCGGTCGACCTCGAGAACATCACCGACGACGAGTACGACGCCGCGGTGCTCGTCACCGCCCACGAGCAGTTCCAGGAGATCGACTGGAACGAGTTCGCCGACATGATCGTCGTCGACGGTCGGCAGGCGCTCGACCTCTCCGACACCGACCACTACGTTTACACCATCGGCGTCGGCCCCGGTGAGATGCGGACGAAAGAACGCCTCGAACAGTAGTTCACCAACCAGATACACGACATGATACCCGGATACGATTTCGCACTCGGACTCACCCACGACGTAGATCGACCGTACCAGAGCCCGATTCACGCGGTGTACTACGCGCTCCGAGAGCGAAATCCGAGCCGCCTCCGGGGACTCCGACCTGGTTCGAACCCCTACTGGCTGTTCGACGACATCATGGAGCTCGAAGACGAACTCGGCGTTCGGTCTTCGTTTTACTTTCTGCAGGAGCAGTCGATGCTCCAGCGCCCGCTCGAGGAGTGGCGAGACCCCAAACACTGGGTCGAGCACCTCGGGCGATACGACATCCACTCGCCGGACGTACACGAACTCGTTCGCCGCCTCGACGACGGCGGGTGGGAGGTCGGTCTCCACGGGTCGTACAGCTCCTACGACGACCCCGAGCTGCTCTCCGAACAGAAGGCGACGCTCGAACGCGTCGTCGGCGACACCGTCGTCGGCGGGAGACAGCACTGTCTCAACATGACCGTTCCCGACACGTGGCGACACCACGCAGACATCGGGCTTCGGTACGACTCGTCGCTCGGGTCGAGTTCGACGTACGGGTTCGACCACGGCTACGACCCGATTCGGCCGTTCGACGACGAGTTCGTCGTCTTCCCGCTCACCATCATGGAGCGGACGCTACCGAACGTCTCCGAGGACGTCGACGAGGCGTGGGCCGAGTGCGAACGGCTGCTTCAGGAAGCCGCGGAGAACGAGGCTGTCATGACCGTGTTGTGGCACCCTACTTACTACGACGAGGAGGAACGCCCCGGCTACCGCCGACTGTATCGGCGGCTCATCGAGCGCGCCCGGGAGCTCGGCGGCTACGTCGGTCCGCTCGCCGAGATCTACCAGTCGCTCGAACATCCGGTCGCGGTCGACGCAGAGCGGTAACTCTCCTCTCTGTGGCGCGTCGGTAGTTGACGACAACCACGGTACTGCGTCGGGGTATGCGGCGGATAACAAAGGGTTGAACGCCCCTTTTCGTCGCCAACAATGAGAGTTGAACGGCTCGACTTGACAGCGTGGGACAACGCGCTGCCGTCTTCTGGTTTCGAGGTCTTCCACACGTCGGAAGCGCTGAAAGTCCTCCGCGAGCACGCACCCGGCGAACTTCGGCTCTACGGTGGGTTCAAAGGAGAGCAGGCGATCGCGCTCCTCCCCCTCGTCGTCCGCCGTCGGTCCGTCGGGACGGCCGTGTTCTCACCGCCTCCTTCGATGGGAGTCCCCCGACTCGGTCCGATCATGATGTCGCCGAGTCCGAAACGACGGAAGCGCGAACGCGTCAACCGCGAGTTCACCAAGGAGGTGCTCGACGACCTGGGTCTCGATGCGTCTCTCAGCCTCTTCCGGATGGTCTGCGGCACCGACTACCCCGACCCGCGGCCGTACTCGTGGAACGAGATGCGCGTCAACCCCTACTTCACCTACGTGCTCGAAACGGAGGGGACGAGTACGGACGACCTGCTGAGTTCGTTCAGCAAGAGCCTCCGGCGCGAGATTCGAGACGCCGAGGACACCGACGTGGTCATCGAGGCGGTTCCCGCATCCGAGGGCGCGAAGCTTGTGTACGAGGACGCGAAGTCTCGCTACGAGGAACAGGGCGAAAAGTACCAGCTGTCGTGGCCGTACGTCCGCGACCTCACGAACGCGCTCTCCGAGACCGACCGGTGTCGGGTGTACCTCGCTCGGACCCCCGACGGTGAGTACCTCAGCGGTATCACCGCGCTGTACTCCAACGACATGGCGTACTTCTGGCAGGGCGGAACGATAAGCGAGTACGACGGCACGACGGTCAACAGCCTGATCCACTGGCGTATCATCCAGGACATCGCCGAGGGCGACGCGCCCATCGACTCGGTCACCGCCTACGACCTCATGGGGGCGAACACCGAACGACTCTGCCGGTACAAAGCGAAGTTCGGCGCCGAACTCGTCCCGTACTACACGGTCGAATCGTCGGGTGCGAGCATGGAGATGGCGAAGAAAGCATACAGTCTCATCAACGGATAATGGTCTCCAACGGGTGCGGTTTACGGCCGAACAGTGCGGTACAACACCGCGAGTCGAACACGAGGCAGCCGTAATGGCAGACGAAGGTGGAGAACTCAAGACGCTGCTGTCGAGCGCCAGTCTCGTCATCGTCGGCGGGCTCATCGGGTCGGTCGGGAAACTGTTCGAGCGGATCATCGTCGGTCGGGCGCTCACGCCCGACGCTTACGGCGAGATGAACATCGGATTCGCCGTGATGACGTTCGCGACGACGTTGTCGCTCGTCGGTTTCACGCAGGCGATTCCGCGGTATCTCTCCCGATACGACGACGACGCCGACCGGCGCGGGCTCTGGGTCGGCGGGATGGTGCTCACGGGTGCGCTCGCCCTCCTCGCGACGGTCGGCGTCACCGTCTTCGCCGAGCAGCTGGCCGAGTGGTTCTTCGACAGCGGGGAACAGGCCGTCACGCTGCTGCGACTCTTCGGCCTGACCATCCCGTTCGTCGTCGGGATGCAGGTCGCCGTGGGCGCGATTCGCGGGTACGAGAACACCATCTACAAGACGTACGTTCAGGACCTGACGTACCCGTTGACGCGCATCGGACTCATCGCCGTGTTCCTCTTCGGACTCGGCGGCGGGCTCCTCACCGTCGGGTACGCGTATCTGGTCTCCGCCGCCCTGGCGTTCGTCGTGGCTCACGTGCTCCTCAACCGGCTGATCTCGCTTCGCGGAGCGTTCAGAACGCACAACAGGAAGATGCTCACGTTCTCCGCGCCGCTCATCGTCTCGACGGTGATGTCCATCCTCATCATCCAGATGGACAACATCATGCTCGGTTACTTCACGACCTCCTTCCAGACGGGACAGTACGGGGCGGCGTACACGCTCGCGTCGGGGATGTTGGTCGCGCTCTCGGGGTTCGGGTTCATCATGCTCCCGATGGCGTCGCGGCTCGACGCCGACGGTAACCACGAGGAGATAGACACCATCTACTCGACGACGACGAAGTGGATCTACATCCTCACGTTCCCGGCGTTCTTCACGTTCGTCATCTTCCCCGGTGACGTGCTCCAGATCGTCTTCAACAGCGATTACCTCCCCGCTGCGGCCGTGTTGCCGATTCTCGCGATCGGCTTCTTCACGAGCGCGATGGTCGGCCGCAACCGCGAGACGCTGTCGGCGCTCGGCGAGACGAGGTTCATCCTCGTGTCGAACTCCGCCGCGTTCGCGGTGAACTTCCTGCTCAACGTCACCCTGATTCCGCGATACGGCTTCGTCGGCGCCGGTGTCGCCTCCGCCGTCTCGCTGGCGGTACTGAACGGTATCGTCGTGCTGGTGCTGAAGATGAAGTTCGACATCACGCCGATGTCTCCGGCGAACGTCCGGACGTTCGTCTTCGTCCCGCTACTGCTGCTGCCGCTGGGGTTCGCGTTCGAGCGGTACACCAACTTCTCTCCGTCGTTGGTGACGCTGTTCCCGTTCCTCGTCGTCGTCGGACTGCTCGGTATCGCCGTCGTCGTCGCGGTCGGAGCGCTGCAGGAGGAGGACCTGTTCGTCGTCGAGTTCATCGAGGAACGACTCGGACGGCAGATTCCGTTCGTCCGCCGCTACTTCGCCTCCTGAGCGGCGTCGACGGCGGTCGAGTTCTCCGCCGTTCCCGTGCATTCGGACGAGTGTCCAGTTATTTTGAGTGTCCATCACACGCGACAGAAACGTAAAAAAGCGCGAAGTGGTACTCGTCTTGTCCCGTTGCGTACGACATTCACGACAGTCGCAGCGAATGCGACGAGGGCTCTCGATTACTAT
Source organism: Haloprofundus halophilus (assembly GCF_003439925.1). Classification (NCBI taxonomy): domain Archaea; kingdom Methanobacteriati; phylum Methanobacteriota; class Halobacteria; order Halobacteriales; family Haloferacaceae; genus Haloprofundus; species Haloprofundus halophilus. The sequence goes on along the minus strand of NZ_QQRR01000005.1, from coordinate 49,492 downwards.
GGACCGGACACATTACGAACCGGAGACCGCGGAGAGAGACGGAAAGACGGTCGTACTCGGATTCGACGCGCTCGACTTTCGCTACGTAGACGCGTTCGCCGACGACACGCCGAACCTCTCGGCGCTCAGAGAACGCGGCGTCGAGTCGTCGCTCGCGTCGACGTTCCCGCCGTGGACCGGGAGCGCGTGGCCGTCGATGTACACCGGGACCGACCCCAGTCACCACGGCGTCTACGGCTTCTTCGACTACGACGGCTATCCCGACGACGGCACCCTCGTCTCCCGAAACGACGTGCAGGCACCGGCACTGTGGAACTATCTCGATTCGGAAGGTGTTCCATCTCTCGTTTTAAACGTCCCCGTCACACATCCCGCAGACCCGATTCGGGGCGCACTCATCCCGGGTTATCTCGCGACAGAGGACACAACCGGGTTCCCGAGCGACGTCCGCGAAGCGTTGTCGGCGTCGCTCGGCGAGGAGTACACGATCTACTCGCGCGGCGAGACCTCGTCGGACAAAGAGAAGAAACTCGCAGGCTATCTCGAACTCGTCGACCTCCGAAAGCGCGCCGCGCTCTCGCTCATGGAGACGTACGACTGGGAGGTCGCCGTGATACAGGTACAGAAGACCGACGCCGTGTTTCACAACTTCGACGAAGAGACCGCCCAGCGGAACGTGTACGCCGCCGCCGACGAACTCGCGGGGGCGGTTCTGGACGCCGTCGACGAGTCGACGAACGTCGTCGTCTGTTCGGACCACGGCATCGGGCAGACGACTGGGTACCGAATCTACCTCAACGAGATACTCCGTCGACACGGCTACGTCGAGACGACCACCGAGGGGAACAAGGAGTCACTCAGCACCATCAAGGGCGACCTCACCGGTGAGTCGTCCGCGGACGAGAACGCGGAGGCTGGGGACGACAAATCGGTGCGCACTCGCTTGTTCGGTTCCGCCGGGACGATGCTCCAGAAGGCCGGTCTCTCGCCCACGAAGGTGTACACGACGGCGAAGCGGCTCGGAGTCGAGTCGGCGCTCGTGTCGCTCACGCCGGACGCAGTCCGGGACGCTGCGGGCAAACACGTCGACTGGCGCGCCTCGAAAGCGTACCTGCCGAGCGGGACTCGCCTCGGGGTCAGGATCAACCTCGAAGGAAGAGAACCCGACGGCGTCGTTCCGGAGTCGGAGTACGAAGACGTGCGGACGGAACTCGTCGAACTACTCTCCGGTCTGGAGACGCCCGACGGAGAGCCCGCATTCGACTTCGTGAAGCGACGAGAGGAAGTGTATCAGGGGGAGTACGCCCACAAAGCGCCCGACGTGCTGATTCGCCCGCGAGACATGAACCACCAGCTCTCGGTAAAGGTGTACGACCCGCCGTTCCTCTCCATCGACAGCTACGACCACAAACAGAACGGCGTCTTCATCGGCGCGGGCCCCGCGTTCGCGGGCCCGGCACCGGAGACGATGTCGCTGACCGACGTCGCACCCGTCTGTATGGCTCTCGCCGGATTCGACGTCCCCGAACGGATGACCGGGTCGGTTCCGGAGGGGCTGCTCTCGTTTTCGCCGTCGGTTCGAGCGTACGGAGACGTTCCGTACGGGACAGAGCGGATCGACACCGGCGGTGAAGAGGAAGTAACCGAACGTCTCGAAGACCTCGGATATCTCTGATGGCCACGTCCGGTGAGGAACTGAAGTCGCTACTGTCGAGTGCGACGCTCGTCGTCGTCGGCGGGCTCGTCGGCGCGACGGGGCGGTTGGCCGAGCGCGTGATAATCGGTCGGGAGCTCTCCCCGGCCGACTACGGCGAAGTGAGCATCGGACTCGCGCTGTTGACGTTCGTGACGACGCTGTCGCTCGTCGGCTTCACGCAGGGCGTCCCCCGGTATCTCTCGCGGTACGAGAGCGACGAGGAACGCCGCGGAGTGTGGGTGAGCGGTATCGTCTTCGCCGGTCTAATCGGGGTCGTCGTGGGCGCTGCGGTGTTCGCTTCGGCGGGGTTTCTCACGGAGAACCTACTCGACGAGGCGGACTCGGTCAGACTGATTCAGCTGTTCGCGGTCGCCGTCCCGTTCGTCGTCGGGATGCAGATCGGCGTTGGCGCGATTCGCGGACACGAGAACACCATCTACAAGACGTACGTACAGGACCTCCTCTACCCGGTCGGACGAATCGTTCTCGTATTCGCGCTGCTCTCGGCGGGTTACGGCATCGTGGTCGTCGGATACGCGTACCTAGCCGCGGCGATAGCCGCGTTCGTTCTGTCGCACGTCCTGCTGAGTCGGTTGATGTCGCTTCGGGGGCCGTTCGAGACCCACACGCGCGAGATGCTACGGTTCTCCGCGCCGCTTGTCATCTCCACGGTGATGTCGACGATGCTGACGCAGACGGACACGCTCATGCTGGGTTACTTCCGCGCGTCCGAGGAAGCCGGACTGTACAGCGCGGCGTACACGCTCGGGACCGGGATGCTGGTCGTGCTCTCGGCGTTCGGATTTCTCTACTTGCCGCTCGCATCCCGGCTCGACTCCGGCGGACAGCGCGACGAACTCGGCACCATCTACCAGACCACGACGAAGTGGGTGTACATCGTGACGTTCCCCGCCTTTCTGACGTTCGTCGCGTTCCCGCGAGACGTCCTTCGGATAATCTTCGGCGCGTCGTACGAACCGGCAGCTCTGGCGCTCATCGTCGTTTCTGTCGGGTTCTTCCTCAGCGCCGCCGTCGGGAGAAACCGCGAGACGCTGTCGGCGCTCGGCGAGACGAACTACATCCTCGTCGGTAACGTCGCTGGGTTCGTCTTCAACTTCCTCGTGAACCTCGTGCTGATTCCGCAGTACGGGATGGAGGGCGCGGCGTTCACTTCGGCCGCCTCGATGGCGATCATGCACGCGGTCGTCTGCGGGATACTCAAGCTGCGGTTCGATATCTCGCCATTGTCGAGCGAGTCCGTGAGAACGTTCGTGCTGCTACCTCTCGCGTTGATTCCGCCCGCGCTGGTGTTATCGAACTGGGTTTCGCTCTCGATGCTGACACTGCTGCCGTTTCTCGTCGTTACCGGCCTTCTCGGAATCGCCGTCGTGGCTGTCGGGGGTGCGCTCCAGGAGGAGGACCTCATCGTTGTCGAGTTCGTCGAGGAGCAAGTTGGTGTCCGTATCCCGCTCGTTCGTCGGTACTTTTCGGCGTGAACTACCCTACTCGCTCGCGACTGACGCCGTTTGCTCGGCAAGGATAGGACTTTCTGCTTCCACGACGCGGTTTGCAGATACCGGTGTATCCACAGCGAGCGTAGTCTCCACAGGTTACGATGACTTCGAATTTTCCATACACTCGGGCTCTCGCCCATGATTTCATGGACGAACGGGTTTCTAATGTCGTCGTCGACAGCGACCGATTATTAACTTAAAATTGGCGTCCGCAGACAGTCTCTAACCTCTAAATCGGGAAAACGGTATTTTTGGTACCAGAACTTCTACTCTCACTGTGTTCACTTTTTCGGCTATTCTATCGATGTACAACTCCGTCAGGTATAGCGATTCGGTGCGACGCTCCACCGTGGAGTTTGGTGCTGTCTTCGATTATTAACTAACCCAGAGAATGCCGCTCTAAGACCCTCTCTGCGACAATCAGGTCTCACCTCACAGCTTCGCTCAGTTCATGTTTGGCTCTCTGTTGATAGTCGGTCCTGTACACACTGGCATGACCAGTTTATTCCGGATACACACCTTGCTGTACAGCCACAAAATCTATCAAGGGCTAGTTTGGAACTGCCCCGAAAACCATGAATTCGACATGGGAATCGGGGTGTATCATCCAATTTCAAATCTCCATTAGATGAGCTCACAAGAATTCGGATCCACGACCTATCCAGGCAATGACTCGTTCCTGTGGGATTCGTAGGCCCGTTTTCGACCAGTATTTCAACGCTTGATGCAACTGCAGTTCCTAGATGCGATTCAGCCTTGTTTTTGGAGGTATCGGGGTTCTCGGGCACCAAAAGCTGACTTCATAATCGAAATTCTCTCCCGGTAGTAGAGGAGGTTATTGCGATTATGACTGAGTATGAGGGTCTCCTCCCTTCTTCTCAGAGAATACAAATCCCACACTGAGGGAGGAGCGCTCATCTGAGGACACCTCGGCGTGAATGACGAAAAGGGACCCCCCACCGTGTCCGCATAATTCTCTAAGCAGACCATTAGAGAGACTGCTTCACAATGATTTGGCAACAAACCTCATTGTTATTCTGATTATGACCGAGTGTGGGAGTCCCCACCCTTCTTTTCAGAGAATACAAATTCGATTCCGGCCCAAACAGAACGGAGTCCGATAGACACACACCGTCGTTACAAGTGAACCACACCACCATTACAAGTGAACACGAGAAATCGCTGCGTATCGACACTATTTGTAACGTAGTGTACCTATGTGACGTTGTTCATCGACGCGATTTCCCGGATTGTCTCTATTTCGCCATCTAAAAGAAGAACATCGGACATCGCTTCGATTGCACTCGTGAAGGGGACATCCAATTCGTAGCTGTAGTAGTTACCACGGGATCCGCTCCGGTTCTCGTAAGCCGACAGAATTCCGAGCATTCGGAGATCGGACAGATGATTATGTACGGACCGTTGAACGAGCGAGTCAGTTCCAGAGGAGTCACAGAGCATGGTGTATTCTTCGTAAATTTCTCGGGACCGGCATGGTGTCTCTTCCTTGGCAGCCTTCGAGATAACCGCTAGTAGGGCGAGGCGACCGTGCGTGGTCAGTTCGCGCATTCCCTCCTCAACTCGTTCCTGGTCAAGTCGGGAACGAGCGGCTTCGACGTGTTCACGTTCGATGAGGTCCGCTTCACGATTTTCAGCGATCTCGCCGGCCAATCGGAGAAGGTCAAGTGCCTGCCGAGCGCTTCCACTATCACGAGCAGCGAGTGCAGCACAGAATTTTAAGACTCCCTCCTCAACGGCATTCTCGGTGATTGCGCTTTCTGCCCGGGATTCGAGGATATTCTCGAGTTCCGGGGCGTCATACGGTGGGAATTGAAGTTCTCGTTCACAAAGTGTATCTTGAACGCGTGGGTCGAGTTTCTCGCGAAATTTGAAATCGTTACTGATCCCAATGACTCCGACCTTCGTCGAATCAAGTTTATTGTTGGCTCGTGCTCGTGGGAGTTCATATAACAACTCATCACGATCGCCGATCGAGTCGACCTCGTCCAAGACGATTAAAATCGTTCCGCCAATCGCCTCAAGTTCCGTGTACAGTTTTTTAAAGACGGTTTGCTGAGGATACCCGGTCGAACTGATTTCACCACCAGAAGGTCGGAGTTTGTTCACAAGTTCTACGGCAATCTGATAGGAGGAGTTCAGCGTCTTACAATTCAACGAAATAACTGAGAGGGTGACATCGTCATAATCTATCACGTCGTCCTGGAGTCTATTGAGGAGGTAGTCGGTGACCGCAGTTTTCCCGACACCGGTGTTCCCATAGAGGAAGATGTTGTTTGGTTCCCAACCGTCGACGACCGGTTGGAGTGCGTCCATATACTTCTCAATCTCCTCGTCTCGTTCCTCAATTTGGTCGGGTTGGTAAGATTCGCCAAGGGCGTCTTTGTTGCGGAAAATGTTCTTCTTCCGCTCGAATCGACGCATATCACCGCCTTCTCGCGTACTCTATATAAAACCACCTCTGCATCTGTTTCAAGTGAAGGTATAGACACACCCCACTGTTACAAGTGAAGAACTAGGCTAAGAGTAGTGACTAGCGCAACAGTCCACAGTTACAACTAAAGCGCTGACATTTCTGTGTTGAGGCTATTTGTGTTAATTCACGAGCTAGAGGCCAACTTCGAGCCGATCTCGGCGTTTCAATCTTCTCCTTTCCCCTATTTGCCTTCTGTTTGCTTTCTTCCGCCCTTGATTTCTCGGCTTCACTTGCAACAGTGGTGTGTCTCTGTCCCTCCGTATCGATCGAGGATATCGAAACCTGGTTACTGGGAGTAACCGGTGATTCTAATGCTGTCTCTGCCAAACTCATACGAATCGTACAGTAAGTTGGAAGGGCACACCCACCACTGTTTCAGGGATTTCGGCTAAAAGAAGAATATCGGATATCGCTTCGATTGCACTCGGAAATTGATGTAGAAAGCAGAGAAGAGACCGAGTCACCATCGAAAATCGGGACGAGGGAGCTAGTCGAACTCGTGGGGGTCGTGGACGATGACCTGCAGGTCGTCGTTCTCGGTGAGGTCGAACACCATCGCGAACAGCATGAACAGCCATCCGACGAAGAACAAGAGCACCGAGGGCGTGCTGTCTTCGTGTTCGAACAGTTTCTTCACCGCCGACCCGGCACCGAGCGCCGTCGCGGCCGCGCCGAAGTAGTAGAAGAACGGCAGCGGGTGGAAATCCTTCACGAGGTACTTCGCGCGGAGTCGCCAGAGGAAGTCGCGCAGCAGCAGCACCGAGGCCTTCGGGATGAACTCCTGGTACTTGATGTGGCTGACTTCGTCTTTGTACACCGCCCGACGGGAGACGTCCGCGACGACCATCCCGTGGACGTTGAGGCGGACGAGCAGGTCGTTCGCGAAGCCGTAGTCCTCGTACAGTTCGTCGAGGTCGACTTCGTCCAAAGCGGCGTAGGAGATGGCCGTCGACCCGTTCTGCGGGTCCATCAGTTTCCAGTAACCGCTGGCGATCTTCGTCAGAAGCGAGAGCACGAAGTTGCCCACCTGCCGGAACTTGGGCATATCCTCACGTGCGCGTCCGCGCAGGCGGTTACCCTTCGAGTAGTCGGCGTCGCCGAGCGCGACGGGTCGGATGATACGCTCGACGATGTCGGGTTCGGTCTGCCCGTCGCCGCTTATGACCGTCGTCACGTCGACGCGGTCGGTCAACGCGCGCTGGTAGCCGGTCTTGATGGCGCCGCCGACGCCGCGGTTCTCCTCGTGTTGAATGGGGACGACGCGGCGGTCGAAGCCGATGCCGCCGTCGGCGCGGGGCGCGGGCGCGTCCCAGCCCTCGTTGACCCTGTCGGCGGCACGGCAGATGGCGTCCCAGGTGTCGTCGCTCGACCCGTCGTCGACGACGTAGGCTCTGTCGACGAACTCCGGCAGCGTCTCGATGACCTCGCCGATGAACTTCTCTTCGTTGTACGCCGGTATCACGGCGCCGATTGTCTTTCCTTCGTACATCTTACAGCGGTGTTGCGTCGGTCTGTTCGACGCCCTTTCGTTCACTGTAGCGAGTCAGCGAGGCGTTCTTGCTGACCGCTCGCGGGTCGGTCACGACGTCGACGACGAGTTCGGTGAGGTTCACCCGCTCGTCCATGAACGTCCGACGACGTTCCTGCCAGCGCGCGGGGACGCTCTCGTCTGCGAGCAGCTCGTCCGCCCGCTCGACGACGGCGTCGAAGTCGGTGATGTTGTCGATGAGGCCGTATCGTTCGAGTTCGGCGAACTCGCCGAACTCCTGGTCGACGAACGCGCTCGACCGGATGGCGGGGGTCCCGAGCAGCGACGCTTCGGTGACCATCGTCCCGGTGTCGGCGACGAGAAGCGACGCCTCCGCGAGCGCGTCGTGCATCCGCGCGGGGTGGATGTCGTACGGTCGCGCCGGGAGGTCGTCGAAGTCCATGTTGTCGCCCTCGTCGGAGACGAGCACCGTCGCCTGTTCGGAGAGGTGCTCGATGAGTTTGCGGCGGTCCTCCAGCGAGAACCCTTTCTTTCCGGCGTCGTGCATCGCGTCGAACGAGTTGAAGCGAAGCATGACGAAGCGCTCGTCGGGGCCGACGCCGAGCTCCTCGCGGACGCTCGGGTCCGACTCGAACACGTCGGGGTGGAGGTACGCGCACTCCTTCAGCCCGGGGAACGTGTAGTGGTTCGGTCCGAGGTCGAGACCGTACACGTCGGGCGTGAGTACTGCGTCTGCGAACTTGCTGGCCAGTTTCGGCAGCAGCGTTCCGGGAGCGGAGTCGCGGAGGAGAATCGTCTCCGCGCGGAGGAGCGTCCCCGCGTAGGCGGCGTACGCGCCGAGACCGACGACGACGTCGGGGTCGAAGCGCTTTGCAGAGACCGGAATCGTGAGTAGTTGCGTCGCCAGTTCCCGAGCCATCCCGACGTTCGAGTACGCCGCCGTGTCGTGGTGACCGTATATCTCGAACGGGAGGTCGTAGTACTCGAGGAGGTCCTTCGTGCACGTGTAATCACGCGCCAGAATGCGGACTTCGTGTCCGCGGTCCTCCAGTCGCCGAACCACGTTCTTGTACACGTGAACGTGGGCCGGAGTGTTCGTGAATATTAGATACCTCATCCCGCTCGTAGAATACCCTCTTCCGGCCTTTGTTATGGCCCGTCTACCGGTGCGTTCGGGGAGAGCCCCGTTCCGTCTACCGATTTTGGGAGTGAGCGAACCCTCACCACAGGCGGTCAATCAGGGTGTGGATAACAAAGCCCGACGAGAGAGTACACCCGTTAGTAGCACCTCGTCGCATGCACGTTCTCAACCTGACTACCAACGCCGACGCAAGATTCTACCGACTACAGGTCCGGGCTCTCGAAGAGTCGCACGGGGTAACCTGTACGACGCTCTCCGTTCCGGGCAAACACCGCGCGGGGTCCCCGCGAACGGCGACCGACTATCTGCGATTCTTCCCGCAGGTCATCCGCCGCTCGCTCGGGAAGTACGACCTGATCCACGCGAACTACGGCCTCACCGCGCCGATGGCGCTCTCGCAGCCCCGCCTCCCGGTCGTGTTGTCGCTGTGGGGGTCGGACCTCGAAGGCTCCTATCGACCGGTGAGCAGGATATCCGCCCGGTTCTGCGACGCCGTCATCGTGATGTCCGAGGAGATGAAGGAATCGCTCGGACAGGAGTGTTCGGTCATCCCGCACGGCGTCGACTTAGAGCGGTTCAGCCCGACGCCGCAGTCGGAAGCGCGGGCGGAACTCGGGTGGAGCGACGACACGTACCACGTGTTGTTCCCGTACTCCCCCGACCGAACGGTGAAGGATTACCCGCGAGCCGAGCGCGTCGTCGAGGCCGCCCGCGAACAGGTACAGAAACCGGTCGAACTCCACACCATCAGCGGCCTCCCGCATCCCCGCGTCGCGGTGTACATGAACGCGTCCGACTCGCTGCTTCTCACCTCGAAACGCGAGGGCTCGCCGAACGTGGTCAAGGAGTCGTTGGCGTGCAACCTCCCGGTCGTTTCGACGCGCGTCGGTGACGTCCCCGAACGACTCGCGGAGGTCGATCCGTCCTTCGTCTGCGACTCCGACGACGAACTCGTCGAGAATCTGGTCCGGGTACTCGAACTGAACGAGCGGTCGAACGGCCGCGAAGAGGCGAAACGCATCGGTATCGAGCAGATGGCGGACCACATCTACGAGGTGTACGAGGAGGTCCTCGCCGAGAACGGACGGAAGATCGCGCAGACGGCCTGAGCGGGGAACGACTTTTTGATGCGAATCGCCGCGAGCAGAGCTATCGCCGTATCGGCCGGGCGGGCGACCCGACGACGGTCGTCCCCGCGTCGACGTCGTCAAGGACGGTCGAGCCGATACCCAACTCGGCGTCGTCGCCGATGGTGAGGTGGCCGGCGACAGAGACGTGCGGGTGGACGACCACCCGGTCACCGATTTCGGTGCTGCCGGAGACACCGACGCCGTACGCCATGGAGACGTTCTCGCCGACGACGACCTGATGTGCGACGTGGACCTGTGCGCTGAGGACGGAGCCGTCGCCGATGACCGTCTCCGAGAACGCGGCGCGGTCGACGCTGCTGTTCGCGCCGATCTCGACGTTGTCGCCGACGACGACTTCGCCGAGGTGAGGCTGTCGGAGCGGTCGGTCGGTCTCGTCGCGGGTGAACCCGAATCCGGGTTCGCCCAACGTCGTCCCGGCGTGGATTCGGCAGTCGTCGCCGAGCGTCACGGCGTCGCCGACGTACGCCTGCGCGCCGACGTAGCACCGTTCGCCGAGTTCCGCGCCGTCTTCGACGACGGCGCTGGGGTGGATTGTGGTCTCTTCTATCGGGTCGGCGAAGAACTTGCGGGCGACCTTCACGAATCCGAGTTTCGGGTCCGAGTGGCGGATGAGCGCGCGGTCGAGTTCGGGCGTCGACTCCGGGCAGACGAGCAGCCCCGCGTCGGAACGGGCGAGTTTCTCGGGGTCGTCGTAGCGCGAGAAGGCGAAGTCGCCCGGGCCGGCGTCGTACAGCGACTCGACGCCGGAGATGGGAACGTCGTCGCCGTCGAGGCTCGCGCCGAGAAACGATGCGATGTCGGAGGCGCGTAGTTCGGTAGGCACGAACGGAACGTCGGTGAGGAAGGGTATTGTAATGATTCGGTTGTGGGCAGGTCAGCTGTGAGAACAGTTGAGTGAAGATTCCGCATCGGTTTCGACGCCTCCATAGCCAGATTACCGAAACAGGGGGAGGGGGGGGGGTGCGTCCGGCAAATGCACCGCAAATCATCACGCCCAAATCAACTGGCTGTTTCCAGCGCCATATAGAATGAATATATTCCGGTTTTCTACTACTACGGACCAATTTTCCCGGTGGTCATGTGAAAGTTTGCGTAGTTGCAGAATTAGCGCGGTAATCTCTGGAAGTATCCTCGTAGACGATTTGCCGGACGCACCCCCCTCCCCCTCCCTTTTCGTTGCTCTCTCGTGAGTCATTGCTATTGTCGGACACACCCCCGTGTCTCAGACACAAGGGTATATGTAGCATAAATCCGCACATCGTCCAATGAGAGATTTCGGCGACGAGGAAACCATCTTCCGAGAAATCGACGTTCTCAATCCAAACACCAAGACCTATCTTCCGAACGATCTACCCGAACGAAAAGAAGAACTCGACCAGATCCACAGTGCCCTACGTCCAGCGACCATGGGCTCAACCCCACTCAACGTTCTGGTTTACGGGCATTCGGGGCAAGGCAAGACCGTCGGAATCGAATTAAAAACGAACCAGCTACGCACATACGCCGACAACGCTGGTATGGACCTCAGCGTGATCACTGTACGCTGCAAAGGACTCGACAAATCCTACCATGTCCTCACAAACATCGTCAAAGCTCTCCGAGAGCAACGACTCGGACCCGGTGAAGAACTCCCAAGCGGATACCAACGCAAAACCCTCCTCAACATGGTGCTCAATGAGCTTGAAAAAATCGGTGGGACAATTATCATCGTACTCGACGAAATTGACGCCATCGGAGATGATGACTACGTCCTCTATGAACTTCCCAGATCGAATCCAGAAGGCGTCCGTCTTAGCATCATAGGCATCACCAATGACCTCCAGTTCAGAGATGGCCTCGCCTCCGATGTCCGATCAAGCCTCGGTGAAGACGAGGTTTCGTTTACTCCATACGACGCAAACGAGCTGCGTGATATCCTATCTAGACGAGCTGTCGGTGCGCTTCATGATACATACTTCATAAACGATATCCAAACCTACCAGCACCTCGAGAGCGATATTCTCGAAGACGACGTTATCCCTCACTGTGCGGCACTCGCTGCACAAGATACTGGAGACGCACGCGAAGCAATCAAACTCCTCTTCCGAGCTGCACGGTTCGCAGATGACAATGCTGCCGACAAAGTGACCAACGCTCACGTCCACCAAGCACGCGAGTTCTTGGCAACGAAAGCAGTTGAAACCGGGATTCAAACGCTCCCTGCTCAGAAACACCTCGCGGTCATGTCTGTGTGTTGGTACGCTATTCAAAACCACACCCCAGTAGAAACAACGCCGTTGTACAAGCAGTACAAGGTATTTGCAGAGAATGAGACCGCTAATATTCTGTCAAACCGCAGATTTCGTGACCGGGTTAACGACCTCGCTGATACAAATATCCTGATAAAAACTCAGGGGCGAGGCAGAGGCGTCGAGAATAAGTACCAACTCGCTCTCGACCTCGAGACTGTCCTCGAGAATTTACCCCAGAATAACGAACGGTTAGGAGATACCGCCGAATCCTTGAGAAAACGTGCCTAAAGCACGATAACCGTAAAATCCCGTTCGGGCTACTCCATGTAGCCGAGGCCTTTCAGGCGGTCCTCGACGCCGGAGAAGTCCTCTTCTTCGGCTTCGCCGCGGCCGACCTCGCTGTAGGGGCCGTACTCGACGTCCCGAGTTGCGGGTTCGGAACCGTCCTCGAACGCTTCGAGCAGCACGCGGCCGTCCGTGTCCTCCGGAACCGGCTCGCCGAGTGCGTGCAGCAGCGTCGGGGCGACGTCGACGACCGTCGCACCGTCGACGGCCGAACCGGGGGCGATGTCGTCGCCCCAGGCGAAGAAGATGCCTTCCGGGCGGTGAGACGCTTCGAGGTGGCCGCTGTCGATGCAGACGTCATCCGCGAGCGACGCGCGGACCTCGTAGCCGGGTTGGCCCTCGAGGACGATGTCGGCGGAGCGTTCGTCGTCGTCGTAGATGTCGTCGCCGTCGAACACCTCGAACACGCGCTCGCCGGTTTCGGGGTCCGTGTAGTTCTCGAACAGTTCCATCAGGCGGGCTTTGACCTCGGGGACGCGCTCGCGCGGGACGATTCCCTCGTCGAACCGGTCCGCGGCGTTGACGAACACGTGGCCGGAGCCGTGGACGAACGCCTCTGTCCTCGAAAAGTCCGCGTCGTAGAGCGCGTGGTCGCCCGGAACCTGGTCGGCGACGGAGTCGACGAACCGGTCCGGGAGGTGTCGGGCGACGGTGTCGATGTCGAGGTTGACCGACCCGAGCGTCTCCTCGATGCGCTGTTTCGTCAAGCCGAAGCGCTGGAGCGCGCCGCGTTTCTTGTCCTGTTTTCGGACGAGGAACCCTTCCCGTTCGAGCAGCGTGTTGGCGCAGGCGTACTGGTCGATGGGGCCGAAGCCGTGGTCGGAGACCACGTAGAGATTCGCCTCCCGCTCCTCGACGTATCGAAGCACGTCGCCGAGAACCGTGTCGAGCAGTCGGTAGTGCGTCAACAGCGTCTCCTCGTCCCAGACGAGGTGTTGGAGTCTGTCCGGCGCGGTGAAGACGAAGAAGAACAGCCGCCAGTCCTCCTCCGTCATCAGTTTCGAGAGCAGTTTGCGGCGCTGAGTGGCGAGATTCTCGATAGCGTCGGGGAACTCGTCTTTTCGGCTGTGGTAGTCCGCGTACCGCATCCCGATGACGTAGTCGGGAATCTCTTCCTGTATCTCGTCCGAGAGCGACTCCGGACTCGTGAATCGGTCGTTGAAACCGGGCGTGAGCATCCCGGTGACCATCTTGCCGTCGATGTCGGTTGCGGGGTAAGTCATCGGTACGTTCGCCACGACAGACGGCGACAGCATCTCCCAGAGCGCCGGTCGCGAGAGGTCCGAACTCGTGTACATCTCGCGGCGATAGTCCTCCATGAGTCGCTGGAAGTCGTAGAGGCCGTGTTTGTCCGGCCAGACGCCCGTCGCGATGGAAGGCCACGCCAGCGGCGTCGACGCCGGGCGAGTGCTCTGAAGCGAACCGGACGCGCCCTCGTCCGCGAGACGCTTGAAATTAGGCAGATGCCCGTCGTCTATCCACGACCGAAGCATCCCCCACGGGACGCCGTCAAGACCGAGCACGAACGCTCGCGTCGATGAATCGGAATGCATTGCTACTACACGGAAACATGCCGGATACGCGCTTTGTTATGCGTCGCGTATCCCCTCGCTCGAACCGAGTAGGTCGGCGTTGAGAGGCGTCGTGAGCCGAAAATCGTGAGAGGCGCTAGCTACTCGAAGCCGTCACGGGTGACGTACAGCGTGTACTCCGGATTCGACTGGACGAGGTTCATCTGTCGCTGTGTCGACAGCGACTCGTAGTCTGCTCTGGTGTACGCTTTCTCGTTGTAGAGTAGTACCTCGCGTCTGAAGTCGGTCTCCGTCGTGACGAAGTATCTCGGACCGTCGAACTGCCCGGAGACGTTGCTCAAGTTGCTCTCGTTAGTGCTGTTTCCGGGTTCGATCTGCGTGTCGGCGACCGGTGGGCCGGCCGGCTCGGTGACGTTCTCGAAGCCGTACACCGCGTCGGAGAACCGCTCGGGACCGGTGCCGGCCGAGGAGAAGAACACCTCCTCGTTGCGGTGTTCGAACGTCGTCTCGAAACCGGAGTACTGCTGTTCGGAGACGTGCTGGGTCGTCTTGACGATGTACGGCGACGGGAAGATGACGACCATCGACAGGGCGAGCATCGCGACCATCACCACGGCCGCGACCGAGCGGGCGGCGTCGAACGTGAGACGGCTCTGTACGCCGCCGACGAGTTTACTCAGCGCCACCGCGCCGACGATAGTCGCCACGACGAAGATGAAGCCGAGCTGTCGGTAGCCGAGCGTCGGTGACCCGACGAAGTACGCGCCGAACAGGCCGACCAGCGGGACGAGCGCCGCACCGAGGTACAGCACGAGCGACTGGCTCCGCACGTCGTCGTCGAGGCGGCCAGTCGACGTAAGCAGGAAGAACAGTGCCGTGAGCGCGGCGAAAATCGAGGAGACGAGGAAGATTTTGACGAACAGTTCGGGGAGGCTCGCGCCGACGCTCGCCGCGCCTTCACTGACGTCGCCGCTCCGTTCGACGCCCTGGTTGTTCCACGTGAGAATGTCGACGTACACGCCCTCGAACGCGTCCTGGAATCGTTCGCGCGGAACCATCCACGCGAACAGGAACAGCCCCAGGAGGCCGGTCTGAGCGTACACCGGCTGGTGGCTGGCGACGATGGAGTCCATCGCCCGCCGCCGCGCGAGGAACTGGATGAACCCGACCGTTCCGCCGAGGATGAACAGGTTCAGTGCCTGCATCGGGTGGTAGAGCACGAGACCCGCGCCGGTGAGGAAGAGTAGCGCGCCGAAGGCGAACGGACCGCCGGCGGCGTCGTCCGAGGAGCTCTGGACGTAGCGGACGAGCAGGTACACCGCGAGCGTAGCGATGAAAATCGCCTGCGTACTCGGATGCGGCATCAGGTGCACCGCGATGTGGTTTATCGGCAGGAGCAACCACGCCGAGAGCGCGCCGAACACGAGCGCTCGGTTGCTGCCGGTTATCGCGCGCGCCGTCAGCGGCGCGAAGACGAGGAACACGACGAGCGTGACGACGACGACCAGCATCATCGAGCGCCGAAGTCCCATCGCGGTGACCAAATCTATCGCGTCGGTGAGGCTGTGGAGACTCGGGTAGAACATCTGCTGCGGCAGAATCGACCCGCGTTGAATCGAACGCGCCCATCCCAGGTGACTCAGCGAGTCGCCGATTCCGACGAAGAAGTAGCCGCGGATGAGCGGCATCGAGACGACCGTCGTGACCGCGCTCCCCCCGAGGACGAGCGCCCAGAGGCGCGTCCGTCCCGGCGCGAGAAACAACGCGTACACGGCCGCGATGAGAACGGCAGCGCCGATCGCAGCCCAAACCGCAACCGGCGTTCCGGCGTATATCGATAGCTCGTACCCGGTCGCCGGGACGCTTCGCGCGTAGAGAATTGCCCCGGCGAGCGCGAAGAACCCGACGGCGAGAAGCCCGGTCGCGACGAGGTCGTCTCCCTCGGACGTCTCGCCGGCCTGTCTGAAACTCATAAACAGGTACAGAGGTAGCGAGGAACGGCCATTGTTAATCGCCTCCTTCGGAGAGGAACTCCGAGGCCAAGAAGCCGCGTATCGCCTCGAATCGGCGGTCTTGCTGCTGTTCGAGGCGTTCTTCGAAGGTCGCGTCTCCGTCGCCCCAGAGACCGGGATGGGTGAGCAACTGCATCCGCTCGGGGATGCCGTCCTCGAACGGATGGCCGCTACGCCAGCGCTGACCGGAGTCGCCGAGATAGGTGACGGCGCTGAAAAAGCGCGGTTCGTAGCTGTTTACGAACCCGTTGAACGACCGGTCGAGCGTCCACTCGGGGGGGATGTGAAACGCGATCGTCTCGGTGAGGTCGTCGACGACGGCGTCGAGGGCCTGTCGTTCGCCGTCGATACGGCGGAGCAGGTCGGATTCGAGCGGCTCCTCGCGCCAGTACTCGTGCGTGCTGAAGTGCAGGCCGACGCTGTGTCCGAGCGCTTCGATCTCGGCGATAGTCTCGCGAATATCTCTCGCGTGGACGTTGTAGAACGGAGTCGTCACGAGAAAGAAATACGTCGACTGCAGGTCGCGGTCGGCCTCCATTCGGGCCATCCGGAGGGCGTTCTCCGGCGACCAGTCGACGTCGTGTCGAAGGATAACTTGTCCGCGTGACGGCATCCGCTCGTAATCGGTGAACGAGTAGCCGGCCTCGATGAGCGAGTCTAAGAGACGCCCGTACTCGTCGAAGGTAAACTCCATCGGAGTAGTCGTTCGGTAGAAGTCGGCTTTGGAATGAGGGGGCTAATCCAGCGTAGGCGGCGGAGAGGCGGCTGGATGTTAGGTAGGTGAAATATAACAATGTCCCACTCGAAGAGAGAACTACGCGTGACAGAGAAGCAGTCTCGTTCAGGAGTAAGCAGACGAACGTACCTGGCGGGGCTTGCTACGGGACTGACGACCGGGGTAGCCGGCTGTGGTGACTCGTCGGACGAGCCACCCTCGTCGTCGAACGAGTCCACCGACGAGTCGGCGTCGAACTCGGGAATTCCGTACGCAGGTCGGTATCAGAACGTCGTCGACGTCGCAGCGTCGGGAGCCGATACGAGCGGGTCGGAGGCGATAAACGACCTACTAGACAGCCTCGTGGGCGACGATACGCTGCTGTACTTCCCCGAAGGAGAGTACCGCATCGACGCGACCTGGGCTGCTCAGGGCTACCGAAACGTCGGGGTCGTCGGAGACGGGGCCGTATTTCACCCGCCCGACGGGCACGGGGGGTCGTGGCTCGCGTTCGACGGCGTCGACGGGCTGCTGTTCGAGGGCGTGACCATCGACCTCCGGGGAAAAGAGACCGGTCCACAGGTGCAGGTACTCTGCGAGGGTGGCGGGACAAACGTCGTCAGGGACATCGTCCTGAAGGGCGTCCACACCCACTCGCAGAAGACGCAGGCGTTCGTCTATCGGGTCGCTGGGGCGGAGACGGACCTTCTCGTCGAGAACGTCGACATGTCGGACGGGTCGTCGGTGACGGAGGCGGTTTTCGTCTTCCCGACGAGCGATCCGGGGTCGATAACGTTCAAAGACTGTCGAATAATCGGGTGGGAGGAGCAGGGCCTGTACGGCTCGGCCCACGGCGGACCGATGAAAGTGCTCGGCGGCGAGTACGCGAACAACGGCCTCTCGCAGGTTCGCGTCGGCGGCGGAAACGCCGACACGGCCGCGTTGGTGAAGGGAGCGACGATCCGAATCGACAAGCCGCGGCCCGACATGAAGAACATGCGCGGAATCTGGCTCAAGGAGGGAGACGACACGATCATCGAGGACTGCGAGATCGAGATAACCAGCCTCGAAGGGACGCTGAGCTCCGGCGGCATCGTCGTCGACAAAGAGCACGGGAAGACGACAATCAAGAACACGGACATCCTCGTCAACGCACCGACCTACGGAATCAAAGCCAGGTACCCGAAACGGGGGAACTTCTACGCGCCGAGTCTCCGCTCGAGACCCGAACGGTGGGACGTCAATCTGGAAGGCGTCCGGATTCACGGGAACGGAACCGGGTGGAGCGCAGTACAGATAGAGGGCCGCGACGACTCGGCGCTGGACAGAGTGGACATCAAACAGTCCGGGACAGACCGCGACGGGGTCGACATCATCGACTCGCCCGGAACCGAACTGAAGGATCTCTCCGTCGTCGTCGGTCGGTATCCGCTGCTGGTCGACATCGGCCAGGGGGACGACGACTGCGGCGTGCTCATCGGGGAGGGCTCTCGACTCGAGAGCCGGAACCACCAGACGAGCGACGACGCGGACCGGTACCTCGTCAACGAGACGCTGCCGTTCTGCATCGACAGGCAGTTCTTCGGCGAGGGGACCAACAACGGTCGCTTCGCGATAACCGGTGTCAACAACAGCGGCGTGGTGGGAACGCTAGTCGACCTGTCCTGAAACGCTTCGTTACGGAACAACCTACGGACTCGGCCAGGTGACCGCTGTAAGCGTGGGAATAACCGAGGGTGGAGACTGCTAATACTCCGTTAACCACCGGTTTACGACGCGCCTCAACCCTTCAAGCGCCTGAAAATGGTGTTCTACTGCCACCAATCAAATTTCTGTATATTCATGTGATTATGAGATTTCGTTCATGAATTAGTGAATGTATTATCGGATAATCACCCGGACTAGGAAAGATTTATAGGTGCAGTCTTATCTTAACCGAGTGCATGGCACGCGAACTGGCAACCAACGAACCAGAAGAAGAGTCGACTACTGATGGCGATAATGACGGATTACTCCTCGGCCGCCGGTCCTATCTCCAGATGGCCGGCGCGGCCGCCGCGGCTGCAGCGACGGGCGCCGGTGCCAGCGGCGTCGCGTCCGCGGCAGTCTCGGAGAACAACTACAACACCGTCGTCAACATCGCCGAAGCGGGTGCGGACACCTCGGGCGGCCAGACGATAAACAGCGTTCTCGAAAACCACCTCCAAGACAACACGCTGGTGAAGTTCCCCCAGGGCACGTACAAGCTCGCTCCGTTCAGCGCAGACGGACTCAAGAACTTCGCGATGGTCGCCCCGAACGGGGCCACCATCGCTCCCGACCACTCGGGCGGTACGACACTCATCAGCATCTCGGACGCGCAGGGCGTTCACATCGAAGGGTTCGACGTCGAACAGCCGGGCAGCACGTCGTCCCGCGTCGTTTTCAAAGCGACCTCGGGCACGAACGTCCTCAAGAACTGGCGGCTTCTCGACCGACAGGACGAAGACGACGAAGTCGGCGGCGCGTTCGTCCAGTGTGCCGGCTCCGACACCGTTCTCACGTTCGAGAACGTCGACTTCTCGAAGGGTGGTCTCGGCATGGGCGTCTGGGCCCGGCCGACTATCGTCGGCGACTACCCCGACGTCGGCGAGGTGCCGGAACTCGACCCCGCCGGCACGCTCAACTTTATCAACTGTAACGTCAGCCGCTGGGACCACGAGGGCCTCTACGTCAGCGCCCACTCCGGCCCCATCAACGTCATCGGTGGCCGCTACGCGAACAGCAACATCCAGCAGATTCGTACCGGCGGACCGAAGGCGGTTGTCAAGGGCGCGGAAGTCGTCTGCGACGACAAGAGCCACACGCCGCGCGACCGGAACGCCCGCGGCATCTGGATGAAGGAAGGCAACGAGATGCTCATCGAGGACTGCGATATCGTCATGAGCGACGTGGGCGCTTCCTCCGGTGGCATCGTTCACGGAACCGAAGGCGGCAAGATGACGATTCGGAACACGCGCATCCGAGTCGACGACGACGTCAAGGCCGTGAAGTCGCGTTCGCCGAAAGACTGGCCGTTCCGCGCCGTCTCGATGGACACCGCGCCTTCCTCGCGGCGTCTCATCATGGAGAACGTCAGCGTCACGGGCACCGCTTCGGGCGACGAAGCGATTCTCATCTACGGCCGCGACGGCTCTGAGCTTCGTAACCTCTGCGTCGAACAGAACGGGAGCGACCAGAACGGTATCAAAATCAACGGGTCGAGCAACGTCACCCTCCGCGATTCGACCATCAACGTGACGGGTCAGGCGACCGTGTTCAACAGCTCCGACGTGAACACGGCCAACGTCTCCGGCAGCGAGAGCTGTCCGACGCCGAACTTCGACAACCAGCCCGTCGACTACGACGACTCCCGCGGGAGCACGGGCGGCGACAGCGAGTCCGGTCTCTCGAACTACCTCGAAGCGACCGGCGACGGGGAGTACGCGTTCGCGGCCTCCGGTGAGATCGCCAACGGCGGTCAGGCGAACCTCGACAAGGAGGACTCCATCGACGCACAGACGGCCAGCGGCGAGGTCGCCGGCGGCGGAACCGACTCCTACGGGTTCGAGGGAGAACTCAACGCCGTCGACGCCGACGACGGCGTCACCGTGCGAGTCAACGGCGAGACGGTCGACGCGGCCGACTACCCGTCGGTCTCTCGTCCGAACGTCGTCGTGATCAGCGGCGAGAACGGTCTCGCGAGCTACGAGTTCACCGTCGACGGCGAACTCGACGTCGGCCCCGCCGAGTCGGGGACGTTCAACGAGGAGGACAACATCCACGGCGCAACGGCCGAAGGCGCAGTCGCCGGCGGCGCCGACGCGTACTCGTTCTCGGGGAGCATCACGCAGTTCCGCTTCACCGAAGGAACCGCGACGGTGCTCGTCAACGGTGAGGAAGTCGACCCCTCGGAGCTCGGTTCCGAAGACGACGGTACCGACGGCGGCTCCGATGACGACAGCACCGACGACGGCTCCGGTGACGACAGCACCGACGACGGTTCCGAAGACGACAGCACCGACGACAGCTCCGGCGACGACAGTACCGACGACGGCCGCGGCGACACCGGTGGCGAGGAAGAGGTCGAACGCGACTCGGACTACCCGCACCTGCTCGTCATCAACGGTCCGGACGAGGGCGTCACCAACTACTCGGTGGCAGTGACCGGCGACATCAAGCACACCGACACCGTCGGCACCGTCGACCCCGAAGACGAAGTCAACGGGAACAAGGCCAGCGGCGCAGTCGCTGGCGGTATCGACGCGTACCTCTTCTCGGGGAGCATCACGCAGTTCAACCTGAGTGGCAGCGCGAGCGTCAACCTCAAAAAGGACTACCAGCAGGAGTAGACCGCACGAACGCCTGATACGCAGGCACGGTTCGTCGGCGCCCGCCCGACACCTCCGCTTCCACATCACACAGACGGACATCAGTTAGGTCCCGTCGATTCGGCATCCACCATCACCGCGGGCAACCTCACGCCACCCGACCGACACACCATTCTTCGGGTGGCTGTTTCGACGCTCCAGAGCGTCGGCGTCGCCGGTCGGCTTCGAGAGCGACTATCGAGTCTGAAAGCAGCAGCGTCGCCGGTCGCGGCGAAAGCGGGGTTATTCGACGGTGACGCTCTTCGCGAGGTTTCGCGGTTTGTCGATAGGTCGACTCAGCATCGCCGCCGCGTGGTACGACAGCAGCTGGAGCTGGACGTTCGCGACGACGCCTGCGAGTTCGACGTTCGTCTCGGGGATTTCGAGCACCATATCCGCGAGGTCGCGCACGTCTTCGGGGTCGCTCGTCACCGCGACGATGGGCGCACCGCGGGTTTTCGCCTCGGCGAGACTGTGGATGGTTTTGTCGCTGTCGAGACCGTCGACGATACCGATGATGGGCGTCGACGGGGTGACGAGCGCCAGCGGTCCGTGTTTGAGCTCGCCGGCGGCGAAGCCTTCGGCGTGCTCGTACGTGATCTCCTTGAACTTCAGCGCGCCTTCCAGCGCCACCGTGTACCCGGTGTTTCGGCCGATGAAGAAGTACGAATCCACGTCGCGGTACGCCTCGGCGACCGACTGGACCGAGCTCTGTTCGAGCACGGACTCGATGACGTCCGGGAGGTCTCGAATCGCCGCGAGCATCTCCTCGGAACCGTCGGACGGTTCGCCGTCGTGTCGGTCGCGGTAGTACTGTTCGACGAACAGGGCGAGACAGACGACCTGCGAAGAGAACGTCTTCGTCGCCGCGACGCCGATTTCGGGACCGGCACGGATGAAGAGCGCATCGTCGCACTCGCGGGCGGCGGTGCTGCCGACGACGTTCGTCACCGCGAGCGTCTGTGCGCCCGCGTCCTTCGCCCTTCGGAGCGCCGTGAGCGTGTCGGCGGTTTCGCCGCTCTGCGTGACGCCGACGACGAGCGTGTTCTCGTCGACGTGGGGAATCGCGGTGGCGTACTCGCTGGCGAGGAACGCCTGCGCGGAGAGCTGTCTGTTCGCACACAGTTGGACCGCGTACTTCGCGGCGTGGTAGGAGGTCCCGCAGGCGACGAACTGGATGGAGTCGACGTCCTCGAACGTCCCCGGCGGGAACTCCTCGAGCGCGAGCTCGTTCGACTCCGGCTTGACCCGACCCTCGATGGCCTGCCGGAGCGAGTGAGGCTGCTCGTAGATCTCTTTGAGCATGTAGTGGTCGTACGCGCCCTTCCCGGCCTGTTCGGGGTTCCAACTCACCGTCTCGACGGCCGGCTCGGCGACCGAACCGCTCGCGTCGGTGAGCGTGTAGCCGTCGGGCCGCACGACCAGCGTGTCTCCGTCGTCGAGGTAGACGACGCGGTCGGTGTACTCGAGGAACGCGGGGACGTCGCTGGCGAGGTAGTAGCTGTCGTCGCCGACGCCGAGCACGAGCGGCGACCCCTCGCGGGTCGCGTACACGGCGTCGTCGCCTTCGACGATCATGGCGATCGCGTAGCTACCGGAGAGCTGGTCGACCGTCTTGCGGAACGCGGTCTCCGCGTCGTGTCCGTCGGCGAGGAACTCCTCGACGAGGTGGGGGACCACTTCGGTGTCGGTGTCGCTGCGGAACTCGTGTCCGTCGGCCGCGAGCCGCTCTCGAAGTTCGCCGTAGTTGTCGATGATGCCGTTGTGGACGACGGCGACGCGGCCGTCGCAGTCGGTGTGCGGGTGGGCGTTGTCGTCGGTCGGCGGCCCGTGGGTACTCCAGCGGGTGTGACCGATACCGACCGGACCGAGGACCTGACCGTCGGCGAGGTCGCGGAGTTCGGAGACGTTGCCCTGTCGCTTGACGACGGTCGGCTGCGAACCGTTCCGCTGTTTGACCGCGAGACCCGCGGAGTCGTACCCCCGGTACTCGAGATTCGAAAGTCCTTGGAGCAGTTCCTGAACGCCGTCCCCGTCACCGATACGGGCGATTATTCCACACATATTAGCCGTGTCCTCCGTGTCGACCGGGAGCAGGCACTCGTTCGACGGGATACGTCGGAGTGTAATGTTCCAGTGTCATGGGTAATTTCGTTCTGCGACTTGAGGGTCGAGTGAACGAACAAGCCTATACGTGGTACAATCATTGTTATACGCTAATTGACGGCGGGCAACCCTGCCCTAATCGAACGAGGAGACCGTCCATACGGCCGCGTTGGGCGATTTAGCGCACCGATACCGAAGACGGTGGGATACGAGTCGTTCTGCTGTTCGATACTGAGACGAACTGCAGACTGTCAGTGGGACGGTCGGGAGAGAACGGCGGACCGACGGGTCAGATCGGGTTGTGGCCGCGAAAATCGTGTCTGGACCGTCGATAGCGAGTGTGGTTACTTGATCCGAGAGAACTTCTCGGCCGCGACGCGGCGAGTCTCACGGACGTCGCGCGCGTGAACCAACGAGACGGCCAGAACCGACGCGACGAACGCGACGGTGACGAGGACCTGAAGCAGCTGACCGACGGCGGCGAGCTGGAACAGGATGGCGAACGACCCGCCGACGAGACTGAGGCCGAGGTACCGTTTCTCCCATTCGGTTTCGGCTTCGGTGTCGTCGTTCAGGTACATACTGAGCAGGTCGGCGTTCTCCGAGAGCGTGATGTTGCCGCGGTCCTGTTCGTACTCGATGATGCCCGCCTTGTCCATCTTCGGAAGGTGGGTCTGATAGAGTGCGACGTAGACGCGCTTTCGCTGGTCGGAGTTGAGTTCCTGGACTTCGATGTCGTTCTCCCAGGCGGCGACCTGCTCGGCGAGTTCCGAGAGCGTAACCGTCCGCTCGACTTCCATCAGGTATCGGAAAATGTCCCGGCGACGACGGTTTTTCAGTAGCTCGAAGATGACGTCGAGCGAGAGTTGTTCGGCGTCGTCGTCCTGTTGGGACTCTTGGATCTGTTTGAACTGGCCTTCTGCGACGCTCATCTACAGAACACGCTTCCGTTTTCGTCGCTGTCAGCCGGTTTCGTATCGTCACCGTAGGTATTCGTCGAGTGGAGACGTCGCTCTAGAGACTGCATCCGTGCTTGCATGGTTGACACACCAGTTGTCAATCACTACTCATCACGCCATAAACGCGCCCATCCATTTCACAGGGCGAGAAAACCACACCCCGAATTTGCATCAATTGAAACTAACGTTTGTCGGTGCATACTGCGTATCCGTCCGAGCATAACCACGAGGCATCGAGATACAGTGAGAGCCTACGGCGACGGGGCTTCTCGTAAGACGATGTTGCTCACCCGTGGCGTCTCGTCAGGTTTCGGCTCGAACGGCGTTTGACGCCTTCCAGCTTCGGTTTTCCTCCCGTCGAGTAGACAGCGACCGGTCGAACCGGGCCCCGGTCTCGCGTTCGAGGGGACGAGGCTCGAAGCGAGTTCCCTCTCGCGCGCAGTCGGTGTGACGCAGAGCGTACGGCCGGGGAACGGAGTCGTGTCCGTGGACAAAGCGAGATTAACCAGAGACTCTCGTTGGTGGCGTTTTTCTGCGGATTTCGGACGCTGAGGAAGTGGTCAGTTTCGAGAGTGGCCGTTAGGAAACGTATACTAATGCCGTTTCCACGGCCTTTGGAGGTACAATGTTCGGGACCAGTGGAATACGCGGCCCCGTCGGGAGAGTCGTAACGGCGGACCTCGCTCTCGACGTCGGGCGAGCCCTCGCCTCCCAGGGTGCACGAACGGTAGTCGTCGGGCGAGACCCTCGGGAGAGCGGATCCGCGCTCGCCGACGCGGTGAGCGCCGGCGCACGTGAGTGCGGTGCGGACGTGGTCCGCCTCGGAGTCGCTTCGACGCCGACGATAGCGCGGAGCGTCGGATGGCTCGGCGCGGACGCGGGTGTCGTCGTCACCGCCTCTCACAACCCGCCGACCGACAACGGGTTCAAGCTCTGGACGCCGAGCGGACAGGCGTTCGACCGGCCAAAACGCCGGGAAGTGACTCGACGAATCAACAGCGAGGCGTTCGAGTTCGCCGATTGGGACCAACACGGCAGCGAGTGGTCGTGGGACCAGGCGATAGAGACGCACGCCACCCGAATCGAGACGGCGCTCGACCCGATCCGGGGGTTGACCGTCGCCGTCGACGTCGGAAACGGAGCCGGCGGCGTCGTAGCCGAGGCGCTCGAACGGCTCGGCTGTTCGGTCGAGACGCTCAACGGCCAACCGAACGGCCGATTCCCGGGTCGTCCGAGCGAACCGACCGCGGAGAACTGCAAGTCGCTCTGCGAGTTCGTCGCCGCGACGGACGCCGATCTCGGTATCGCTCACGACGGTGACGCCGACCGGACGATGGCCGTCACCGAGACGGGCGAGTTCGTCTCCGGCGACGTGTTGTTAGCTCTGTTCGCGCGCGAGGCAGTGAAACCCGGCAAGCAGGTCGCCGTCCCCGTCGACACCAGTCTGCTCGTCGACGACGTGGTCGCCGACGCCGGCGGGTCCGTCGTCCGAACGAAGGTAGGCGACGTATACGTCGCTGCCGAGGCCGCAAAACCCGACGTTGTGTTCGGTGGCGAACCGAGCGGAGCGTGGATTTGGCCCGACGAGACGCTCTGCCCTGACGGTCCGTTCGCCGCCTGTCAGTTGGCGTCGCTCGTGAGCCGACGAGGTCCGCTGTCGACGCTCGTGTCGAGCATCGAACGGTATCCGATTCGACGGAAGTCGATTCGAGTGACCGACGAGTTGTCCACGATTGAAACCGTTCAAGAGCGGCTCACAGCCCAGTACGCCGCCGTCGACACGACCGACGGCGTTCGCGTCGAGCGCGACGACGGCTGGTTCCTCGTCCGCGCGAGCGGTACCGAACCGATCATTCGTCTCACCGCGGAAGCCCGGACCGAGGAGGAAGCGGAGGCGATACTCGCCGAGGTGAGTGAGATTGTCGACGGGGCGAGAGAGA
This sequence comes from Haloprofundus halophilus, assembly GCF_003439925.1. Taxonomy (NCBI): domain Archaea; kingdom Methanobacteriati; phylum Methanobacteriota; class Halobacteria; order Halobacteriales; family Haloferacaceae; genus Haloprofundus; species Haloprofundus halophilus. Next base: position 23,779 of record NZ_QQRR01000005.1, on the reverse strand, counting down.
CGGCGCCGAGCGTCAACCCCTCCGACTGAGCGCTCGTTTCACAACGTTCAGCGCCGTAAGCTTTCGTTTCGCGTGAAACCGACTCCTGTCCTTACGTGCAATCCGGCTGAGCTATCATTCGATGACGCGGACCGTCGAGCAGCGCACGGGAGACAGAGGGGACGAGTGCCCGGACTGCGGAGGGCCGCTCGTCACCGACACAGAGCGAGGGGAAGTCGTCTGTGACTCGTGTGGTCTCGTAGCAGAGGAGACTGCTATCGACCGAGGGGCAGAGTGGCGTGCATTCAACAAACAGGAGCGGGACAGTCGCTCGCGTGTCGGAGCGCCGATCACGCAGATGATACACGACAAGGGGTTGACGACCGAGATCGGCGCGGGCAACCGCGACGCGCACGGTCGGATGATCGACTCCGAGAAGCGACGACAGCTGTCGCGTATGCGCACGTGGCAGGAGCGGATTCGGACGCGAAACGCGGACGAACGGAATCTGCAGTACGCGCTGAGCGAAATCGACCGGATGTCGAGCGCGCTGGGGATACCGGACTCCGTCCGGGAGGTGGCGGCGGTCATCTACCGGCAGGCGCTCAACAAAGACCTCATTCGGGGACGTTCCATCGAGGGAATCTCGACGAGCGCGTTGTACGCGGCGTGCCGTCAGGGCAACGTACCGCGAAGTTTGGAGGAAGTGTCGAACGTCTCGCGAGTCGAACAGCGTGAAATCGGGCGGTCGTACCGGTATATCGCGGACGAACTCGACCTCCAGTTGGAGCCGACCGACCCCGCGCAGTATCTTCCGCGCTTCTGTTCGAAACTCGGTGTCAGCCACGAAGTGCAGGCACAGGCGCGCGAGATTCTGGAGAAGACGACCGCCACGGGGCTTCACTCCGGGAAGTCGCCGCCTGGGTACGCTGCTGCGGCGATTTACGCCGCCGCCGTGCTCACGGATACGAACCTGACGCAGCGGGAAGTCGCAGAGGTAGCACAAGTGACAGACGTCACGATCCGAAATCGCTACCGCGAGCAGCTCGAGGTCGTCACGTAGCGAGGGAGTCCATCGCGTACCGGCGAGTTCGGGAAATCGGAGCGAGTTCACTTTCGGCGGACCGACTGCGAGCCGAACCGATTTCGCGCCGCTCGGCCGAAATGCGGCCCGTTCTCTAAAGAGAACAGCGAGAGTTCCACGGGTCACCTGACCCGTGGATGAATCGCGTACGCTTCCGCTACAATCCATAGTTTCAAGTGCTAATATGACGTATCTTGGGGTGGAACTCACCGTTAACGACCTCGCAAAAACCGACTGCAACAAACTCGGTGAGCCGGGTGGTGTCGAGTCGACGTAAAGCGGCTGACCTCCACGGACACGGTTCCTATTGCCTGATAGACGACCTCTATTAGGGTAGGATTCACGGTCGTGTTCGGGTGTTACTGGTTCCACGCGAGCCTTACGGCGAGCGCGGAGGGAATTAAAGTTCGGTGCCGTCACCGTTCCACGGGCTTCGTGGACGTGGCCAGAGACGAACGCCACGGGTCACCCGACCCGTGGTACTTTACTTAGGCCAGGGTTTCAGCGCGGTAATTAGCATATAACGAAGAGGGTAGCTCTTTATGAATGCAGTGGCGCACGTGGACTTCCCTCGAGCGCTGAGCCGGCACTTGCCCGGATGTCGGTTCGCAGGCCATCTGCGCTTGCTCGGCTACTGGCCGTGGAGCCGAGACGAAGGCGTCGGTCTGCACCCTTTTAGCGAAACTCTGACCGGAGGGTGTCCTCTCGAAGTGTAGCTCTCCGGACGGTCGAGCACGAGTCTCTCGGAAGCGGTACCCGTTCGGCGGTCGAGTCGACGGACCGAAATCGGCGGTCGATTCTTCAGCTATCGTCGCTCGAGAGGCTCTTCGTTCGTTCGGCGACCGCTTCCGACTGTTCCATGCCGACCTGAATCAACGCGGTGTGCAGTTCGCGTTTCTTCGCGCTCTCGATCTCCGGGTGGTCGAGCGTGAGTCGTTTCAGGAACCGACGGAACTCGCGTCGTGTCTCTTCGGGGAGGTACAGCGTCGTCGGGACCCAGTCGGGTTCCGCTTCGGGTGTCGATTCGGATTCTGACTCGGAGTCGGAGTCGTCATCGGAGTCGGAGTCGTCATCGGAGTCGGAGTCGTCACCCGAACCCGAACCAGCAGGCGACGCCGATTTTGGCTCGGAGTCGGCCTCCGGTTCCTCGTTATCGACTTCCGGGCTTTCGTTAGCTTCGGTAGCCGCCCCATCGATGTCCTCGGATCGGTCGTTCGCCTCCGTCGCCGCACCGAATCGGTCCCCGAGTCGACGGGTCGAGCGCTGTAGTTCGTCGTCTTCTGCCGTCATGGGACGTTCCTCGAACTGCTGGGTCGGAGTTGCAGTCGCGTTTGTCGCATGCGTTCGTGCGTGCGTTTCGGAACCGGGACAGATATAATGTAGTGCATTGTTTAATTTACGTCCTGTTCGACGTCCGCCGCGAGACGGTCGAAAACGGGAACCATATCGGACGTCTCGTTGTATGCGTAGAGCGTCTCTCCCCTCCGCATCGCGTACTTGATGTCGGCGCGTTTTCTGATCTCGTACGGGAGAACGAGCTCTTCCAGCCCCGGAGTCGAACGGATCGTCTCGAGCGTCGACTTCGCAACGCCGTCTCGGGGGACCAAGTTCGGTGCGATACCGAGGATATCGACGTCGATACCGAACGCGGCTTCGATCTCCTCGATCTCGTCGAGCGCCATCTCCAGTGCGTCGAGCGACGAGTCCTCGGCCTGTATCGGGATGAGTAGCCGACGCGACGCGAGAATCGCATTGTCGGTGAGGACGCCCAAGTTCGGCGGACTATCGATGAGAACGTAGTCGTAACCGTCGTCCGGAAGCGCCGAGAGGACGTTCTGCAGTCGACGCTCCCTGTTTCGAGCGTTCGAAAGCGCATCGGCGACGCCGCGCATATCGTAGTTACTCGGCACGAGGTCGACGCTTTCGTCGGTTTCGACCACGAGGTCGACCGGATCGCCGCGAGCGCTGCCGGTGAGATGAAGAGCGATGTTGTCCGTGTCTAGCCGGTACAGTTTCTCCTTGAGGCCGAAATGGCGAGTGAGATACCCCTGCGGATCGAGATCGACCGCTAGAACCTGGTGCCCGCGCCGCGCCAGTCCAACCGCGAGATGGGCGGTGATCGTCGTCTTGCCGACCCCTCCTTTCTGATTCGTAACTGCAATCGTATGCACGACTGTCGGCAGTTCATAGCGTAATGCAATAACGTTGCGGGTGTAGTGAATTAGATAATGCACTGCATTTTGCCTGAGAAGGGAGGGAAGGAGGGAGGGAGGGAGGGAGGAGGATAATGTAGTGCATTATCTCGGCAGCGTACCGTTTGCTGTGTTGCACTGTTTGCAGAAGTGCATTAGTTGATGTGGTACATTATTTGCTGTAGTGTATCATTTGCTGTAGTGCATTATATAATGTAGTACATCATTTACTGTAGTGGATTAGTAAAAGACGGTCTAGGACGCGAGGAAGATGACGAAAAGACGGAGGTAGGAGAAACGAGAATCGTCGACCCTTCCACCTGGAGCAGTAGCGACAGGGCGAGCCGAGTGTCGAACGACTCGCCGAGCATCGACCGGGATTCGGACGTCAGTAGTCGATTGGCAGGTCGGCGAAGTGGGATGGGAGATTCACTTCGTACAAGAAGAGTTGTACACAGTGATTAGAGAGAGGACACGGAGTTACTGTCATCGAATAGGTCTCGTTGAGTGAGACGGAGCTCCGTCGGCAATATCTCGATACCGGTTGCTATAGCAGGGGAGGGTGTATCCGACGACAGTTGTCGAGTCTACACCCGGATCGGTGCGAGTCCGCTGCTTCGGATACTCGAGTCGAAACGCGGGTTAGAAAGTGATAGTGCAGAGAGTTTTTGCCACGTGCTCGACGATCGGTTGGTAACGTTGCGGGTGTTCGGACACACACACCACCGTCGCGAATGTAACGGTCTCGAAGGTGGGGGCGGCCTCTATGAGCCGGGTTTTGTTGCCGGTATCCCGGCAGGAAGAGTCGCCAATCGGTCATATCAAATTTCCTACTCGAGGAAGACAAATAGTTTAGTTTATTACCTAGTGACGAGAAAAGTCCACTAAGTTAACTTCGTTGCGAAACAGAAAAGCAACGATACTTCGTTGCTTATGGACTTTTCACAGGTGAAACGTGGGTTTGTCGGGGATAGAATACTCGAGCACAAACCGCGCATAAACTCGGCAGCCACTCGATCTACCGTCGTTCTCTCGGAGCGTGTTCCCCAACTCCCGGCGATAACCTCCTCTTCTCGTGGACCCCCCCTCTCTCGTGGCCGTTACATTCGCGAACATGGTGTGTGTGGGGGCGCTCTCTCCTAGTACCCACTCAAACGCTGAAAAACTCCTGTAAACGAGCCAAAACCCCGCAATCTGGTTTCAGACCACGTTTACATTAGCGACGGTACCCCCTTCGAATCACCCCAAAATGACCGCTTCGACTGCTTCGACTGCTTCCTGTCGACTTCTAATTTCAGGTGGAAACACACCAGCTACAGTTCAGTCGATATCTCAGTGAAAGTAGGAAACGACAGCACAGTTACTAGACTGATATTTTACCTTTTCGAACGGACCTACAGATGAGCAAGGCGAGTGCTCGGAGCTTGACCCCGAGGCAGTTGACTCGCGGCACTGGTGTCTCAAGGTCGGTTTCCGTCGAATACATTCGCGGCGGTGGTGTGTCCGGTTTCTCGTCTCCGTCGTCGTCGACCACTCCGAGTCGGATTACATCCGCGACGCAACTCTCAATCCTCTCCTCGGCAGTTCTACCGTATTAGCCGAAATTAGCCCACCAAAACGCGGCGTTACATTCGCGGTGCACCCCCCGTTTCGGCGGTAGACTTATCGGCATCGCTTCGGAACGTTCGCTCACCCGATGACCGACGAAAATCCCTCCGAGGCGGACCGTGATTCACTCTTCCGGTACGAGGAGCCGATTTTCGCGCGCGAGGAGCTTTTGGACATCCGCCACATCCCCGGCCCGGACCGAATCGTCGGTCGGGACACCCACATGCAGCGGGTCGCAAACGCGGTCAACCCGGCGATATTCGGCCGGCCGCCGAAACATCTCCTGATATATGGCAAGACCGGGACGGGAAAATCGCTCGTCTCCCGACACGTGACCGAGCGACTCGCGGCCGAAGCGGCTAAAGACGAGGTCGTCGTCCGAACCGCGTTCGTCGACTGCGGCGAGGAGAACACGGAGACGTCCGCGGTGAAGACGATCGCGAGTCAACTGAACGAACCTACTGAGACCGGGGTTTCGGTTCCCGAACGGGGGCTCGCCACGGGCGACTACTACAAGCGACTCTGGCGGATTCTCGACGCTCGATGCGATGTCGCGCTGATTCTCCTCGACGAGATCGACATGCTCGACGACGACGAGATTCTCCGAAAACTTTCGCGAGCGGGTGAGAACAACCGCGTCTCCCGCTGCAGTATCGGCGTCATCGGCATCAGCAACAAGATCGACTATCCGGACCAGTTGACGGAGCGAGTCAAGAGCAGCTTCCAACACGACGAAATCGTCTTCAAACCGTACACGGCAGACCAACTCGGCGACATCCTCGACAACCGTTGCGACGCGTTCCGCCCCGGCGTCCTCGGTGACGACGTCATCCCGCTCACGTCCGCGCTCGCGGCACAGGAACACGGTGACGCCCGGAAAGCGATCGATATCCTCCGCAACGCCGGCCGCATCGCTACCGAAGAGGAGCTCACGGAGGTAGTCGTAGACCACGTGCGCAAAGCGAAAGAGCGGACCGAAGCGAACCGATTCAACGAAATCGTCGCCGGAACCCCGGTTCAGGGGAAGGCGATTCTCCTGGCCCTCGCGATGCTGACGCTCGCCTCCGACGAGACGGAGTTTTCCACCAAACGCGTGTACGACACGTACACGTCTATCGTAAACGAGATCGGGATGGACCAGCTGTCGGAACGACGAGTCAACGAAATCCTCCAAGAACAGGCGTTTTTGAACGTCATCAACTCCACTCGCACGAGTCGCGGCCGCGGACGCGGTGTGTACAGTACGCACCGCCTGCTCGAGGACGCCGATATCGTGCGAAAAGTGATCGCCGCCGACGATCGATTCGACGAGTTCGACGGCGGCGGGACGTAACGGTTCGCGGCCCGATTTGGGTCCTGTTCGGTCGTTCTGTGAGCTCTGCTACGCGAGGAGGCGATAGGCGTTCAAACAGATGATAGCGGTGAAGAAGAGCACCGCCCACACCTCCGCCGCTAGAGCGCTCACGATCGGTACGCCGACGACCGCGCCGAGCGTCACTACGAGTCCAACGAACCCGAGAATCAACTCTTCGGACTGCCAGACGTCACGAGCACTCGAAGGCTCGACGTACACGAGCACGTCTTCGAGGTTCGGCCCCGGTGCAACCGTCCCAGTGCTCCGGTTGTACTCGATGACGTCGTTCTCCGCCAACTTCGGGAGGTGCGTCTGTTGGAGCGAGACGTAGACGCTCTTGTACACTTTTTCCGGCGCTGGGCTCTCATCCGCTTCGGCGGTCGCGATCGTCCGAGCGATATCGCCGATAGTCACCGATTCGGCCTCTTCGGCCAGCAGTGACATCACCATCCGGCGGCGATCGTTTTTGAGGAGATCGAAGACGATGTCCTCTCTCGCCGTCGGATTCGGTGTCTCGGCACGCCCGTTTTCACCGACAGGACTCAGTTCCGCGAACATCACACCTTACCAAGTGTGTAGTCCGTATTCATTCTTATTCAGAAAATCCAGTAATATAGCGTTTAATGACTGTGAATACGGTGATTTTGGCACCCGTGGAAGTTATCATTCAGCCTGATGTTTCCTCCTGATTATCGACAGATTGTTCGAACAACACCGCTTTCGCCGCCGCGCCCCCGAGTTTCGCTCGGCAGTTGCGACGGTTTCTCTGACCGACTAAGCTACTGTTACTCTCGGTAACGCCGTCCATAGCTATCTGTGAAGCCCGTGTACGTGAGAACAGTCGTCTCGGCGAGTACCCGAAACGCAAGTCGCGCCCACCACCATGACAGCCACACGACACGTACCCGGAATGCGTCCACACGCTCCAAAGCGCAACCTCCTCGTCGGCCTTTGGTACGCGTTTTTGGTGCTTTTGCTCGCCGGAATCGCGCTGTAACCGGGCGGCTGCTCACGACATTTCGGTCGATTTCCGTCCACGCACGGCGGGACACACCCACTTCGCTGGCGAGGCGGTGAGTAAACCGTAGTCAGACTGCTGGATTGTCGGCGCCCCGTTCGTCGACCTGACAGCGGCAGTTCCCACGGTCGAGCAACTCCGAAAACGACAGCGACCGGTCGCACTCGCCACAGACGATCGTCGTATCCACGTACACGTCGAACGAGTCGATGGATACGATATCCGCGCGTTCCAACCGCTCGATGGTCTCTTCGGTAACTAATCGCATCCTGTTTTGCAACGAGAGGACGGTCTTGTCGGCTTTCTCGACGCGCGACTCGGGGTCGTGTATTCGGTCCCGCGTCGCGCCGAGACACTCCCGGAGGTGCGTGTGGACGGTCTGATGTGAGACGAAATCGTTGCGTACGCGTTCTACGTTGACTCCCGCGCGTTTGAGATAGTTCTCCGTCTCCGCTCGCTGTCCAGCGCTCACCGATCCGTCGCTCAGGCGTTCGTAGAGGTGGGCGACGTCGCCGTCTAACACCGTTATCGGCGTCTCAGCCATCGCCGACTCCAGTACCCGTTCGTTGAAGTGCGTCTCCAGGCGACGGAGACTGTATCGCTCGCCGCTTTCGCCCAACCATCGAGCGACGAGAACCTCGTCGATTCGGTCCAGTTCGTACTGCTCGGCGACCCGTTCGACCTTGCACCCGCAGCCGTCCTCTGACTCGTCGGCCGTGTCCCGCTGCTGGTTCATGGCTGCTACTCCCGTATCCGATTGACGAGTTAAACTTTTCGTCGAACGTGTAATTCACGTTCTTTTGTCTTTCTCCACAGCCCTCCCCGTCGGAAGCGCACCCGAATCTAACTGCCTGCGCTCGCTCGGATTACACGGATACCCGTGTAAAGAGGCGAGCGGGTTTCGGCGTCGAATCGTCCGCGACCGCCGACGGAAACCGACGCATACCAAAGGGCCGTCGCTCGAACGAGTACACAATGAGCGAATCACCAACGGGACAGACCGTGCTCGTAACCGGCGGCGCAGGATTCATCGGCAGTCATCTCGTCGACGCCCTCGTCGAGGAGAACGAGGTCAGAGTGCTGGACAACTTCTCGTCCGGACGGCGGGAGAACCTCCGCGACGACGTCACCGTCTTCGAGGGGGATATCCGAGACGACGACCTCGTCGGACGCGCAACCTCGGGCGTCGACCTCGTCTACCACACTGCGGCGTTGGTCAGCGTCTCGGCGTCAGTCGAAGATCCGGTGCTGAGCCACAGCACGAACGCGTCGGCGACCGTCTCGCTGCTCGAACACGCCCGAGCGGAGGGCGCGAGAGTCGTTCTCTCGTCGAGCGCCGCTATCTACGGGCAACCCGAGGAGGTTCCGGTCCCGGAGTCGCATCCGAAGAATCCGGAGTCGCCGTACGGCGCGGACAAACTCGCGCTCGACACGTACGCGCGACTGTATCACGACCTCTACGGACTCGAGACGGTCGCGCTTCGATACTTCAACGTCTACGGTCCGCGCCAGACTGCCGGCGATTACAGCGGCGTCATCAGCATCTTTCTCGAACAGGCGAGGTCGAACCAACCGATAACCGTCGAAGGCGACGGAGGGCAGACGAGGGACTTCGTCCACGTGCGCGACGTCGTTCAGGCGAACTTGGCGGCGGGGACGACCGATGCGGTCGGTCGTGCTTACAACGTCGGCACCGGGGACACGATATCGATAAACGACCTCGCCGAGGAGATTCGAGAGGCCGCGGACTCCTCGTCGGAGATCACGCACGTCGACGCTCGTCCCGGCGACGTTCGGGACAGTCGGGCGGATATCTCGCGTATCCGCGATGCACTCGACTTCGAACCGACCGTGACGCTCGCCGACGGCTTGGCGTCGTTGTGCGAGTAGCCCCCGATAAGTGAACGGGTGCGCGACATCGGATCTCCGGTAGCCTCGTCCGGTTCGCCCCGGCTCGGTTCGCCCCGACTCGGTTCGCCCCGGTTTGGTTCGTCCCGGTTCGGTTCGCTCCGGTTCGATGGCCCCGTTGTCGCACACATCAACGAGAGCGACAGACTATTCGGCAGTTATTTTCGAACGTTTGTAACGTGATAAAGGCTATATTCCCCGAAACAGTCTGTGCATAAGTAATCCGGAGACAGCGACGCCGTCGCGGCTGACCCCGTATCACTTTGAAGGAAAGATGAGACAAGATATCAGCGTCGTTCGAACATGATTCGAGGCAGCGATACTGGCGCGTACGCTAAACTGCTCGTACTCTGCATCGTCCTGCTGAGCGTCGCGTGCGGTTCGGTCGCCGCAACTGGCGAATCGGCAGCCTCCGCCGCCGAACCCACCGACGTCTCGACGGCCGTCGCGGACTGGAGCACCGACGGTACGTCGCCCTTCGCCCATCCGCTCTGGCAGTTCACCGCGAGCGACTCGGACGCGTATCTTGACGTCGATTCCCTTTCGGCCGCTGTCCTCCCGTCGTTCGTGGCGGACGTCGGCAGTAGACTGGTGGACACCGTCCTCGACGATTCGCTGTTCCGAGAGCACTCGCCCGGGTTCGCGTTGACGATGTTCTTGGGTCGTTTAGACGCTGCGTCGACCGCGGCGACGCAGCGAGTCGATGTGACGTCGGCGACGAGCGACGACGTGCACGCCGCACCGCCCATCGAGTGGATGAATCCGAATCCGGACGAACAACTCGCCGAAATCGACTACTTCGCGCTCATGCTGAGCCTCACGACGGTACTCGTGAGCATCGGTCTCGTCGCGTACCGCCGACTCTCCGCACCGAACGGTATCGAACGCGAGGTCGAACCGTCGCTCGCGGAACCGGAGTCGACGCTCAGCGACGAGGAGCGCATCCTGCAACTACTCGAAGCGCACGACGGCCAGATGCGACAGGTCGAGATCGTCGAGGAAGTCGAGTGGTCGAAAGCCAAGGTGAGCCGACTGCTCTCGCAGTTAGACGAGGACGGCGAGATAACGAAACTCCGCCTCGGCCGCGAGAACCTCATCTGCACCCGCGGTTGCGAACCAGAAGCGTCCCGCTCTCCGTTCGCCGCCGCTCAGGAGAACTGAGACCCCGCGTAGTAACTATCACCTAACCTGTTTCAGCAGACGAATAACAATCTCCCCAACCAGTCAATTTCCGAACCGACGCCCGCATCTACCGGTGCGGGTGGGGAGTGATTATGAGTCTACAAACAGGAATTCTCGTTACGACGCGCCGTCTGTGCCGGTCTGTAGCCGGTTCGACGGCATCGAGACGCTCCGCCGCGATCGTGCTCGCTGCGGTGCTTCTCGTGAGTTCGATAGCAGGTCCGGTCGCCGCGGCGACTCCGGACGCGACCGACCAGGCCGCCGTCGGGGACCTCGACACGGTCGCCTCGAACTCTACACCGATCGAATCGAACGAAACGTACCACGGCGCCGACGGCGTCGTCTTCTCGAGTATGGTAGAGACCGACGACGGTGGGTTCCTCCTCGCCGGGTGGGTCGACAGCGGGAAAGACGACCTCGGCGAGCAGGCGACCGTCGTCAAAGTCGACGCCGCGGGCGAGCGCCAGTGGGTGAAGCGATTCGGTGACGAGGGCACGGACCGCCTGTTCGACATCGTCGAATCCGACGACGGCTACATCGCCGTGGGCCGCTCGAACGACGACACGGGCTGGTCGCAGGCGTGGGCCGTCGGGCTCTCGAACGACGGCACCGTCGACTGGGAGAAGCAGTACGGCGACGCCCGCGGCGACGCTTTCTGGTCTGTCAGCCGAGCGGACGACACTTACCTGCTGAGCGGATGGACGCCGACGGACGACGGTGCTGACGGGTACGTCACCGCCGTCGACGAAACCGGCGAAGTCGACTGGGAGTGGACCACCGACGGTTCACAGGACGAGTACATCCGTGACAGCGTCGTGACCGACGACGGCGTCGTGTTCGTCGGCGACTCGGAGGCGTCCACCGGTGACAGTGCCGGTTACGTGGCGAAACTCGACACCGACGGGACGCTCCTCTGGGAACAGACCCACGAGAACGCGGGCGTCGACGTGGAGTACCGCGCCGTCGCCGCCGGTGACGGCGAGTTCGCCATCGCCGGCGTCGACAGCGGGCAATCGAACGAGAAACCCGACGGCTTGTTCGCGCGCTTCAGCGACACCGGCGAGTTCCGCAACAGCCGAACGTACGGTGACCGAGGCTACGACATGCTGGAGGGTATCGCCTACACCGGCGACGGGTACATCCTCAGCGGCGGCAATCGACTGTTCGCCTCCTGGGACCTCGACGGTTGGCTGGTCCGGACGGACGAGAAAGGCAACTCCGAGTGGAGAGAGCGTCTCGGAACGACCGACCGTGACGCCTTCTGGCCGATCGTCGCCACCGACAGCGGTTACGCGGCCGCCGGGTTCACCGGCGACGAGGGCTGGTACGTCAGCATCTCCCGCCGCGTCGACGGGACGCTCTCCACCGAGAACGGCACCTCGACGGTGACGTTCGGCGACGAACCGCTGCAGCTCAGCTACGACGGGGAACGAAACGAGAGCGACACGTCGCCGTCGCTCACGCGTCGTCAGTTCCTCGACCGGTCGATGCCGGGAACCCCGATGTACGCGGCGAGCATCGACAGCGCCGACGACGGTGAAGCGTCACTGACGCAGGTCAGCGCGCGGTTCGACGAGGCGATGCTCCAGGAACGGAACGTCTCCGCGACGTCGCTCCGTCTCGGTTACTACGCCGACGGACAGTGGCAGTTCGCGAACAGCGAGACGACCGTCGACGACGGAACTGTCGTCGTCCGCGCGACGCTGCCCTCGTCGGCTGACGCCACGTACGGCGTCTCGTCGCTCGAAACCCCGACCGCCGTCGTCGACGGCGTTCCGCAGGGAGCGGTCGCCCCCGGTGAGTCCGTCGACCTGAACGCGTCCGCTTCGACCGGCGGGTCCGACGAGAACGTCTCGGTCTCGTGGTCGTTCGCCGACGGCACCGCCGAAGGCGAATCTGCGACCGTCCAGTTCGACGAGCCCGGTCACCACAACGTCACCGCGACGGTGACCAACGCGCACGGTCTCACCGACGAACGGACGGTTTCGGTCCTGGTAAACGACCAACCGACCGTCACCGTCGACGCCCCGCAGTCGTTGTCGGTCGGTGAATCCGCGCAACTGAGTGCAACAGTCGACAACGATGTCGGCAACGCCACGGTCACGTGGTTGCTGCCGGGCGGCAACCAGACCGGTTCGACGGTCGAGTACACGCCGCAGTCCGCGACAGAACAGTCTGTCGTCGTCGTCGTTCGAGACGAGTTCGGCGCGGAGACGAGACAGACGTTAGACATCTCCGTCGACGAGGTTCAGAACCAGCAGAGCGCGTCCGAAACGACGAGTTCGACCACGACGCCCGGGTTCGGAACCGTCGTCGCGTTCCTCTCGTTGATGCTGTTCGCGGTCGGCCTCACGCGTCGATCCCGACGCTGAGGTCTCACTCGCTGCTATCCTGCCGAAGGGATAAGTCGGTCGCAGACGACGGTGAGGTATGGATTCGACTGCCCCCGGAGACGCTCTCAAAGCCGACCAGTACCAGTACGAGGACGGAACGGTGGAGGTCGTCTTCGCAGTCTCTGACGGCCGAGTCCTCACGCTCCGCGAGTATCCGGACGTGCCGACGTTCAACCGCGCGACCGAAGTCGCGGCGTATCGGGGCACTCACCAGGCGGTCGCGGAACTCCCGGATCTGGTGGCGTTCGAAGACCTCGACCTCTAAAAACGACCCTCAGCGGTACTGCTGGTAGACGCCGAGAACGATGATGAGCGTGAGGAAGATGACCGCCCACACCTCGACGGCGAGCGCGTCGAGAACGGGAACGCCGAGTTGGGCGCCGATGATCGTGAGCAGTCCGACGACGCTCACTATCAGATACACCGACTGTTGCATCGCTTCGAGGCCGGTAGTCCCGTCGGTGTACACCTGAATCTCGTTCATACGAGCGCCCGGCATGATACGCTGGTCGTCCGCGTCGTACCGGATGATTCCCTGTTCTTCGAGCTTCGGAAGATGCGTCTGGCGAAGCGAAACGTAGACGCTCTTGTAGAGCTTCTGTGCGTCCTCCTCGTCGTCTGCCTCCTGCGCGGCGATCTGCTCTGCGAGCTCGGAGACGGCGATGCTCCCTCCGCTTTCGGCCAACCCGTTGATCGTGGCCCGCCGGCGGTCGTTCCCCAAGATGTGGAATATCTCCGCCTCGTCCAGCTCTCCTTCCGTGTTTACCTCGCCGGTCATTCTCTCTAACGAGTTCATTGTCCCTCTTTCAGTCCTCGCACGGCGTCGTGTGACCCACTGTCCCAGTCTCGGCTCAATATGTTGCTTGTGTCTTCAGGCAGGTTTAATAGTTCGCACTGTCACGTTCGCTTTCAGTATTACATTTACAACTAAAATACTGTGTTAAAATAATGGATAGCGAACAGACAAACGCGTTACGGAAGTCGAGGAGGTGCTCCCCGGCTTCAGTCGTGGGAACGGTCACTCCGTGTCTCTGACGAGTCCGAACAACACGAGATTCGTCCGCGTATGTAGTTGGTAGAGCGCCCCGCAGACGAGGAGCGTAAAGACGACGACGATGGGAAGCAACGCGTTGAACGTCCGGATGTACGGCGCTCCGAGTAGCTTTCCGAGGAGAAACAACACGCCGACGCTCGCAGTGCTGAGGTAGTAACTGTTCCACGACACCCCCTCGATGGGGAAGGAGTCGATAGAGAGCCGCAGCGAACCGTCGGTCGTCTCGCCGTGGTCAGTAACCGTCTTGGACCCGACGGCGACCGGAAGCGTTCCGCGTTCGAGCATCAGCCTGAGACTTTCGCGGGCGACGGTCGTCTCCACGCCGTCGAGCGGGAGGCGCTCGACGAGCCGGTCGGTTATCTCCGAAGTCCCGTCGGCGTCGCTACGCCCGCTCTGTCCGCCCGTTTCGTCGCCTGCCGAGCGGCTGTCGGTGAACGTAGACAGGAGTCCGGAGATCCTCATAGTACACTGTCCACGCTCTGCATAGCATTATATATATTTTCTGGGCCCCGTTCGGTGAATACGATATCCGAAAACGAACTTCGTTCGCCGCCGCTCAACCGTTCATCCGCTGTTGCGGAATGTGTTCACCCGTCTGTCGCTCGCGGGACGTCGTACAGTCGAGACAGCCGTGTACGTCGTCGATGTTGTCACCGAACACCCGAGCGAACTGCGGTGTTACGTGCCGACCACAGTTGCTACAGCGTGGACTCGTGTTCGATGCTCCCCTTCCGTTCCAGTTCAGGTCTGCCATTGTTGGATTCTCCCTGTGTGTCCGTTTTGCTTCGGTGGCGTCGACCACCACCGACGGTCGTTGGTTCTCCGCTCGTGGCCGCGAACGGCCACAGACCGGGTGTCTCCGCCTTCAGTACTCTCGTGAGTGCAGAGACCTGATAAAAGAGGAACACCGTTTGTTAGGGTTTATTCGAGTTCATGCCGGGTAGATGTACATTTCTCCGCGAATGAGGGTTACACCCCCCGAATCCGCATCTTCGCGTAACCACCCGGTAAGGCAGTTCGTTCCGTATCGTTCAACGGTTTCGGAAACGCGATGAACGACGAAAGCGGTGCTTGATTCGAACTCACGGACCGGTTTCCGCCCGTAGCCGATTTTTAACCTGCAAGTAATAATGTTACAGCCTCTTGGACATACATCCGTCTGAGTATATCGACTGCAGGGAGAACTGTACAGGTGACCGACACTACTCCACATCGAACGGGCACTCCGGCGACGGCTCTCGGCGCTCGTCGCTACGGAATCGGACGCAGCGCTGTTCGTCCGACTCCGAGTCGACCCGCTTTCAGGCACGACATCGATCGAACCCGACTCGCTGCTGACACGCCTCCCACGAGGGCTTATGTGACCGCTCGTGGGAGTACCGACGACCCGGGTCACCCGGTGTGTCAGTAGCGATTCCACTCCACGTCCACACATGCCAGAGAATATCACCGAAACGAAAACCGACAGTCCGGTTGCGAGTACAGCCCTTCTCGACGTACTGGGTGACGAGTGTTCGCGCTCGATCCTCGCCGCCGCCGGCCGAGAGTCGATGACCGCCAAGGAGCTGACGAACTCCTGCGACGTCTCGCCGGCGACGGTGTATCGCCGAATCAACACGCTCCTCGACCACGGCCTCCTGGAGGAGTCCATCGAGTTCGGCACGAACTCGGGACGACAGAAGGTGTACAGGACGACGTTCTCGCACGTCGACATCGACCTCTCCGACGAGGGGTTCGAGGTCACGTCGCACGACCAGAACGGCAGTTCGTACCACCTCATGCGACTGCTCTCGGAGATGCCGTTCGAACACGTCCGCACCGACGCGGTCGACCGGGAACTCACCGTCCAGATCGGCCTCTCCGACGAGATGTTCGAGCAGTTCGTCGAAATTTGGGGCCAGAACCACCAGTAACGCGGTCTCAGCGGTTCGAGCGGGAGAAATCGGAGGGTACTGTCGTTTATGACACGGATAACAAATACCCAGTCCAGTGAACGGTCTACCAGAATGTACAGATGCACTACTTGAGCGGATTCCAGCGAGACCTGCTGTACGTCATCAGCGGGTACGACAAACCGTCGGGACAGCAAGTGAAAGACGAACTCGAGCAGTACTACGACACCGAGATCAACCACGGACGGCTGTATCCGAACTTGGATACGCTCGTCAACAAGGAACTCGTGGAGAAGGGTCAGCTCGACAGGCGGACGAACTACTACGCGCTCACCGAACGCGGTGAGGAATCGATGCGAGAACGCCGCGAGTGGGAAGAGAAGCATTTCTCGTTCCAGGAGTGAACTCGCACGCGATTCGCGTAGCCAGAGGTAACCGCGGCATAACAAAACCCGAAGCGGGCCTCTGTGTGACTGACTAGTTGCGAGCTACGGACGAGTTTGAACGCACGACGGGCAATATGAAATCAGAAACTAAGACATCGACACAGCTCTCTACCGAACAGTTGCTCCCGACCGACATCTTTGCAGTGTTGCTGCTGGCCGGCGGGGGCGTACTCGCGGCGCTGTTCGTCCCGCCATCCGTGGGATTTGTTCGCCTACTCCTCGGACTTCCGCTCCTGTTGTTCCTCCCCGGGTACGCGCTGGTCGCGGCGCTGTTCCCGCGCCAGGTATCCGGAGAGACCGACCGGACGTGGTCGAACGTACGCGAACCGCTCGTCCACGGCGTCAGCGGCGGAGAACGTCTGGCGCTCTCGCTCGGCCTGAGCCTGGTGATCGGACCGCTGCTCGTCCTCGGCCTCGGTGCGTCAGTCTGGGGTATCACGCTCCAGTCGGTTCTCGGCGCGTTCGGCCTCTTCGTGACGCTGTTCTCGCTCGTGAGCGTCGTCCGTCGCTACCGACTCCCCGTCGAGGAACGGTACAACCCGTCGTTCACCGTCGGATACGCCCGCTTCCGCCGCCGCCTCTCGAACGGCGGCACCGCCGTGACGGCGGTCAACGTCCTGCTGGTCCTCGGCGTCCTCGCCGCCGCCAGCAGCATGGCGTTCGCACTCGCCGCACCGCCGGCCAGCGGTGAGTTCACCGACTTCTCGCTTCTCACGCAGAACGAGAACGGGACGTTCTCGTCGGCGGGGTTCCCGTCGGAGGTGACGCAGGGAACGGCCATCCCGATGGCGACGAGCATCGAGAACAACGAGGGCGAGCAGACGAACTACTCGGTCGTCGTCCAACTGCAGCGGATGGACGGTGAACAGGTCGTCGAACGACAGGAACTCACCCGCTTTTCGCGTACCGTCGGCGACGGCGGAACGTGGCAGCACAAACACTCTATCGTCCCCTCGATGACCGGCGAGGACCTCAGAGTCCAGTATCTCCTGTACGAGGGAGAACCACCGGCCGACCCCCGCACTCAGAACGCCGACGACACCCTCCACATATGGATCACTGTAACCGCACCCTGACGGCATCCGTCTCGACAACTTCCGGCACGACTCCCGCCGTGGCACGCTCTCGACCGTGCGCGAACTCCGGTACGAGGTGTCGTTGAGATGTGGCCCTGGGAACATCTCGCGTTCGGATACATCCTGTACTCGGTCGCGCATCGACTCGCCGCACGCCGAGGAGTCACTACTCCCGCGGCACTCGCTGTCGCGTTCGCGACGCAGCTGCCGGACTTGATAGACAAACCGCTGGCGTGGACGTTCGAGGTCCTCCCGAGCGGTGTCTCGCTGGCTCACTCGATGTTCTTCGTCCCGCCGGTCACGCTGGCGGCGTATCTCGTCGGCCGCGTGACGGGGTTCAAACGCCTCTGGATTCCGTTCCTCGTCGGCTACCTCTCGCACCTCGTCGGCGACGGCGTCTCGGGCGTCGCCTACGGCGACAGCCCGTCGTTTTCGTTCCTGCTCTGGCCGCTGTACGAGACGTCTTCGCCGTCGCGGGCCGGCCTCTTCAGCAACTTCTTCTACTATCTCGGAAACTACATGGAGACGCTCGCCAGTCCCGAAGGCGTCGTGTACATCCTCTTAGAACTCGGTCTTCTCGGGACGGCGTTTCTGCTCTGGCTGTGGGACGGCGCTCCCGGTCTGCCGCGGTTCCGGTTCGGTTCGTCGCTACTACCGAATCGAAACCGGTAGCACGCCGCTCGCCTGCGAGTAGGCGTCTCTGAGCACCGTCTCGACGCTGCCGAAGAAGGGGAGCGGGTCGTCGAACGACAGGACGTCGTACCCCGTTCGGTCCGTGCTGTCGGAGACGAACTCCGTCATCACTCGCCATCGGTCGTCCGTCTTCCTGAGTCGCATCACGTCACCGAGTAGCCACCGCATCCGGACGCCGGCGTCGTACGTCAGCGTCGGTTCCGCGTCGCCGAAACACGCGGTCCGATACAGCAGATGCGGGACGTCGACGCCGGCTTCGACCGTGAGCGCGAGGCTTCCCCACAGACGGGGATTTATCTCCATTAGCTTCGGTTCGCCGGTCCGCGCGTCGACGCGGAACTCCACCATCGCGACACCCCGCCACTCCAGGTGGTCCAGCAGTCGTCTCGCCGTCTGCTGCAGCTTCGGGTCGTCGACGGTCTCGCGGTACGTGCTCGCACCGCCGTCGTCGTGGCTCGAGCGGAGGCGGTGCTGTATCGTGAGTCCGAGCAACGCTCCGTCGCAGCCGTACACCGTGTACACTCCGCGCTCCCCACCGTCAGGGACGTACTCTTGAACGAGCGGAGCGCCGGCCGGCGTGTAGGCGGCCTCGAACGCTTCTTCGAACGTCGCCCGGTTCTCACAGACGTACACGCCCGCCCGAGACGAGCCCTGTCGCGCTTTGACGACGAGCGGTCGACCGAGCTCCTCGACCGCGCGGTCGTACGCCGGAGAGTCCAGAAACAGCGTTTTCGGATGTGCCACGCCCGCCGCTTGGGCGGCCCGAATCGTTCTCGACTTGTCGAGGGCGACGAGCAACCGTTCGTACGGGAGCAACGGGACGACAGCGTACGGTTCGAGTCGCTCCTGCGCTTCCGAGACGGGTCGAACGGTCGCCTCCGCGACCGGAAGCACCATCCGATAGTCGCCCTCTCGGAGCTCTGCCTCCAGCCACGCGAGAAACTCCTCTCGGTGTTGTTGAGGCGAGGGGTACCGTCGAGCCTCGGCGGCGTACTTGGATAGCGCCCCCGCCGACCGGTGGAGGGGGCTGCCAGCAACTACCTCGACGCCCCGTCTCCCGAGACTTCGAATCGCCGTTAACGCGTACCGACAGTGGGCGTCGAGAACCAGCACTCTGTCGGCCGTCGGCTGGTGCTTCGATTCGAGTCGCCCGTCGCGTTCCGTGTCGGTCATCGAACGCTGCTCGTCGCTGCGGGACGTCTTTTCACGACCGTCTGTCTTCACAACTTCTTGCCTCAGGGTGTTATTGGTGTCCGTGACGGCCGTTCGAGTACGTATCGGACGACGACGACGCCGAGAACGGTGGCACTCACTACGGCGAGAGTCCACGAGAGAGAGAGTCCATCGAACGGTGCGACGCTGAGTGTCTGCAACAGCAGCAGCCCGATTCCGCAGACGCCCGTGAGAAGATACCCCACGTGCCAGGGAAGTTTGCTCTCGGAGCCGTGACCGAGATACTTCTCGACGTCGCTGCTGGGACGGAGCGAGATGACGTTGTCCGAACGGTCCCACTCGACGATGCCACGCTCCTCGAGCATCGGTAGATGCGTCTGGTACAGCGAGATGTAGACGCGCCGGCGTTCCGCGCGAGCGAGTTCGCCCGGTCGCTTGTCGTTTTCGGCGGCGGCGACGTGGTCGACGAGCGGACTCAGTTCCGAGGTGCCATCGCTGGCCTGAAGGTGACGGATGATGCCGAGCCGACGCTCGTTGCAGAGCGTGTCGAACAACTCACCCTGCGTGAGTCCACTGGACGGCGCGTTAGTCATCCCTCGCGTGAGGCCATGAGTTCACTCCGTCCACGATTCGGCTAGGCTGGCAGTACATATCCTATTCATCCACTCTATCTCCACTTTACTATCCGCCGACTAACGTTCAGAGGGCCTGTAGTTACCGTTCGTTGTAATGTAGCTGCCGCCCCGTTCTATCGTGGCGTTTGCGGATAATTACACTACGAAACCTTACGGAAAATGGTAAACTGGCACATACTCCTCCATCAGGCTGTGAATAACAAAGCTACGACACCATCAGGTGTGGGTTGCAACTGTACGGACTGGGAGACCGACGCCCGGTCGAGGTTACACTACGTCATTCATGACACAAAGAGACAATCACGGCGAAACAGAGGAGATACGCCGCCACGCGGCCGGAGAGTCGCCCGTCGAGCTCGGCTCCGACACAGACGTCCACGAGACCGCAGTACTGGGTCATCCGCACGGTAACGCGTCGGAACCGACTGTGTTGGGCGAGGGTGCGACCGTGCGTGCGGGCACCATCATCTATCAGGACGTCGTCGCCGGCGACGGGCTCAACACGGGTCACAACGCGCTGATCCGGGAGCTCACGACGCTCGGCGACGACGTGCTCGTCGGGACGAACACGGTCATCGACGGGCAGACCGAGATCGGCTCGAACGTGAGCCTCCAGACGAACGTGTACATCCCGACCGGGACGACCATCGGAGACCGCGTCTTCGTCGGTCCTGCGGCGACGCTGACGAACGACCCCTACCCGATTCGTAAGGATGTCGACCTCGTCGGCCCGACGCTCGAAGACGACGTCTCCATCGGCGCGAACGCGACGATTCTCCCCGGTGTTACCGTCGGCGAGGGAGCGTTCGTCGCCGCGGGTGCGGTCGTTACCGAAGACGTTCCGCCGCGAACGCTCGCCGTCGGCGCACCCGCGAAACACCGGGCCCTGCCGGAGAACCTTCAGGGAGGTAACTTACTCGAATGATACCAATCGCCAGCCCCGAACTTGGCCCCGAGGAACAGCAACGCGTCGAAGACGTCATCGAAAGCGGATATCTCGCGGACGGCCCCGAGGTACGCGCTTTCGAGGAGGAGTTTGCGACCTACTGCGACGCCGACCACGGCGTCGCCACCTCCAACGGAACGACCGCGCTCCACGCCGCCTTCGAGGCGCTGGACATCGGCCCCGGAGACCGCGTCGCCACGACGCCGTTCTCCTTCATCGCGAGCGCGAACGCCGTCCGACTCGCCGGCGCGGAGCCGGTGTTTCTCGACATCGACCCCGAGACGTACAACCTCGACCCCGACGCGCTGGAGGCGGCGCTGCGAGACGGCGAACAGATAGATGCCGTGCTCGCGGTCCACCTCTACGGACTGCCGGCCGAGATGCCGCGCTTCGTCGAACTCGCAGAAGAGCACGACTTCGCGCTCGTCGAGGACGCAGCCCAGGCGCACGGCGCGAAAATCGACGGCCGACCGGTCGGCTCGTTCGGCGACGCCGCCTGCTTCTCCTTCTACCCGACGAAGAACATGACGACGGGCGAAGGTGGGATGGTCGTTACGAACCGCCGCGACGTCGCGGAGGGCGTCGCCGAGTACGTCAACCACGGACGCTCGAACGCCTACGGCGGGAGCTCCTCCTACGAACACGTCTCCGTCGGCCACAACTTCCGGCTGACCAGTCTCGGTGCGGCCATCGGCCGAGCGCAACTGGAGAAACTGCCCCGGTTCATCGAGGCCCGACGGCAGAACGCCGCTCGCCTGAACGACCTGCTCGAAGCGTCGTCGGTGACGACGCCGTACACGCCCGAGGGCTACGAACACGCCTACCACCAGTACACGGTCAGAACTGACGACCGGGACGGACTGCAGGAGACGCTCGACGACCACGGCGTCGGGTACGGTGTCTACTACCCGGTCCCGATTCACCAGCAGAAACCGTACGCGGACCTCGGTCACGCGGCTCCGAACGCGGAGGCGGCCGCCGCGGAAGCGCTCTCGCTGCCGGTTCACCCGGCGCTGTCGGCCGACGACCTGGAGGTCGTCGCCGACGCCGTCCTCGCCCACGGCGAGGAGGTGATGGCGTGAATCCCAAAGTCGGCGTCATCGGCGTCGGTCACATGGGACAGAACCACGTCCGAGTCTACAGCGAGATGCCCGGCGTCGACCTCGCGGGCGTCTTCGACGCGGACGACGAACAGGCGGACCGAATCGCCGAGGAGTACGGCACGACGGCGTACCCGATGGAGAGCCTGCTCGACACCGTCGACATGGTTTCGGTCGCGGTGCCGACGCGCTTCCACGCGTCCATCGCGCGAGACTGCATCGACGCCGGCGTCGACCTCCTCGTCGAGAAGCCGTTCGTCGACGACCTCGAAGTCGGCCGGGAACTCGTCCGCCGCGCCGACGAGGCCGGCGTGACGCTGCAGGTCGGCCACATCGAGCGTTTCAACCCCGCCATCACGGCGCTCAGCGACATCACCACCGACCTCGACATCATCGCCATCGAGGCTCACCGCCTCGGACCGCCGATAAACCGCGACCTCGAGGATAGCGTGGTGATGGACCTGATGATCCACGACGTGGACATCGTCCTCTCGCTCGTCGACGCGGAGGTCGAGTCGGTCTCGGCCATGGGTACGCGGAACACGCAGTACGCGGACGCCCAGATTCGCTTCGACGACGGCACCGTCGTCTCGCTGACGGCCAGTCGACTCACGCAACGGAAAGTTCGCACGCTCAGCGTCACCGCCGACGAGTGCCGCGTCGACGTCGACTACATCAGTCAGTCGGTCGACATCCACCGCAACTCGCTGCCGGAGTACATCAAGCAGAACGGCGAACTGCGCTACCGCCACGAGAGCATCGTCGAACAGCCGATGGTCGAGAAGAACGAGCCGCTGCGCGACGAACTCACGGCGTTCGTCGAGGCGGCGAAGAACGGCGAGAAACCGCGCGTCACCGGCGAAGACGCCCTCCGAGCCATCGAAGTGACCCGGAAAATCGACGAACTGGCCTCCGAGGTCGAACGTCACGAGGTGATCCAATGAGTAGCATTCCGCGTGGAATCGGCCTGTACGGGTCGGAGTACTCGACGCAAGCACAGCGCATCGGACTCACGAGCGGTGCGGTTCCCATCGCCATCTACGGACTCGGCAAGATGGGGCTCCCGCTGGCCGGCGTCTACGCCGAGATGAGCGGTAACGTCACCGGCGTCGACATCGACGAGGACGTCGTCCGCGGAATCAACCGCGGGGAGTGCCACATCGACGGCGAACCGGGTCTGCCGGAGCTCGTCGCAGAACAGGTCGAACGCGACCGGTTCGAGGCGAGTTCGGACTCCCGAGCGGTCGCGAAGGAGTCGTCGGTTCACGTCGTCATCGTACCGACGCTCATCACCGACGAGCACGAGGCGGACCTCGGTGCGCTCGAATCGGTCTGCGCCGACATCGGCAGCGGACTCGACGCCGGCGACCTCGTCATCATCGAGTGTACCGTTCCGCCGCGCACGTGCGAGGACGTCGTCATGCCCATTCTCGAACGCGAGAGCGGCCTCTCGCGCGGCGAGTTCGGCCTCGCGTTCTGCCCGGAGCGAACGTCCAGCGGGAAGGCGCTGTACAAACTCCGCGAAGCGCACCCGAAGATCGTCGGCGGCATCGACGACGAGAGCACGCGCATCGCGGAGATGATCTACGGCGAGATCACGAACAACGACGTCATTCCTGTCTCGGACGCGACCACCGCGGAGGCGGTCAAGGTGTTCGAGGGACTCTACCGCGACGTGAACATCGGGCTGGCGAACGAACTCGCCCGCGTCACCGACAGCCTCGGTATCGACACGACCGAGGCGATAGAGGCCGCGAACACGCAGTCGTACTGCAACATCCACACGCCCGGTATCGGCGTCGGCGGCCACTGCATCCCGTACTACCCGTACTTTTTGATGCAGCAGGTCCCCGAACAGACGCCGCTGATACAGACCGCCCGCGACGTCAACGACTCGATGCCCGGATTCGGCGTCGAGAAGTTACTCGAAGGGCTCTCGCGTCGCCACACCGACATCGAGGACGCGAAAGTGCTCGTCCTCGGCGTCACCTACCGCGCAGGCGTCGCGGAGACGCGGGCGACGCCCGCAGCGCCGGTCATCGAGGA
>NZ_QQRR01000004.1 GCF_003439925.1 Haloprofundus halophilus | reverse complement strand
CTTTTGAATTCGTCTAAGTCCTAAGATAGGGACATCGCAGAGTCGCTAGTCAGAAAGTATAAGCCAGAGGGTTACGATAGTAAGTATATGACCAACACGCGAAACGAGGGACAACCTGCTAATAGCCAACCGGGACAGGGAACAACCATCCACTGAGACATGGCGGGCGACCTTGGAGTACGTCTGCTTGCTCTCCGGTGTGATGCGCTAGTCGACGCTACGACGACCGCCATCGAAGATCTCGTCGATTACTTCGATGCGGATCTCATCTACATTGTCGAAGAAAAGTTGGATATGCGAACCGTAAGCACTGTCGAGCGTACCGCCTCGTGCCCGGTAATTTACACTCGGGGGAGCGCGGTTCACACTGAGACTGTTGACGGGATTACCGTGTCCATCGTCAGGTCGCTCGACTTCATTGGTGGAGCCTCTACCGCCAGCGGGCAGGAGATTCCAGACGACGTCGACTACGTCATTTGTGATGAGATACAGACGAGCGCCGACTCGGTCTCTTTAGATGTCTCGCTCGATGGCCTCGAACACCTCGCTCGCTTCCAACACCGAACCGACCGAGAAGCGACGTTCCTCACCGGAGCCATGGAGGCCAGTTACGATTTCGTGTGGAAGGCCGACGTCGACGACGAGAGCGTTCGCCTTCCCGTCCGCGGGCTTGCTCCAACCCGTCGGCAAGGGGCACCCGAACTCGCCTGCCTTTCGCTTGATTCGGGTGGCCGCATCGCTTTGTCCACGACACCGGCGGATAAATTCGGCCTCCGAGCGCTCTCGGGTGTGGGCAAGGGAACCGCCCCGAAGCTCTCTCGGAATGGGTATGAGACGCGTGACGACGTCGCAGCCGCGACGGAACGCGATCTTCGTGAGGTTCGAGGTATCGGTGAGTCGAAAGCGCAGAGCATCCGCCAGAGCGCCCACGCGTTGTCCGAAGGATGCGTGATCCGTCTCACAGACGAAGCTGTCCCCGCAGCAGACTACAGTCCGCTATTCATTGATATCGAGACTGACGGCCTCAACCCGAGTATCATCTGGCTCATCGGGGTCTACGACCCTGAAACAGACGAGTACGTGGACTTCATCGATACGGAACCGTCACGAGACAACCCAGGGAAAGCCACTCGAGAGTTTGTTGCGTGGCTAGCCAGCGAGTACGATCGCACGTCCCTCATCGCGTGGAACGGCCACAACTTCGACTTCAAACACCTCAGCCGATTCATCCGAGGACACGCACCGGAGTACGCAGACTACTGGTCGGACTCCGTGTTCGAGTACGACCTGTTCGACTGGGCCGTGCGAAAAGACAACGCCATCCTCCCCGGTCGGACGAACCGGGTTGAAGACGTCGCTGAGGCTCTCGGGCATGGGCGCGACTCGGCTGCTGCCGCCGTGGATGGGAAATCACTGGCGAAGACCATTCAGCGGCTTCTCGTGTCTCCAGAGCGCGCTCGAGACGTAGACTGGGACACTGCACGGGCATACTGTGAGGCAGACGTCCGTGAGCTGGCTGCAGTCTACGAATCGATTGCTGAGGCGACGCCTGGCCACAAGCGTGCCAGCGTTCCAGCTGATGAAAACACCACGCAGACCGGACTCATGGACTTCTAACAATGCACGACGACCACGATACCGACCACAGCCAGACAGACCTCACGACCAACCCGAAGGACAACACCAACAACGGTGACATCGATATCGAGACGGACATCCTCCAACTCACCGGCGAGGAGCTCGAGAGTACCTACCCGAATAACCGCTACTTCGGGCAGGTTCACGAGAACTTCGAGATTCCCGCTCGTGAGGAAGAGACTGTTCCAGCAGGGGACGTGCTTCCGCCCAAGATCGCTCGAAACCTCGAATTCGACCCGTGGAGCCACCAAGCAGATGCTCTCCAGGTACTCGACCGCGGTGACAACGTGTGTGTAGCGACCAGTACATCCTCGGGGAAGACGCTGGTCTACGGTCTTCACATCGCTCGTCAATACCTTGAAGACCCGGAGACGCGGTCGCTTATCGTCTATCCGACGAAGGCGCTCAGTCGCGACCAGGAGCAAGAACTCAACGAGTTCCTTCGTAACACGCTTGGACTGGATATCAGTGTCGGCGTCTACGATGGTGACACGAAGAGCGAGGAAAAGTCTCGCATCCGCGATGAGTGCAACGTCGTAATCACGAACTTCGTCGGACTGAATCAGTATCTGGAGAGTCACCACCTATGGGCAGACTTCCACTCGAACTGCTCGCTAGTCGTTATCGACGAAGCCCACATGTGGACTGGCCTCGGCGGGATGCACGTCGCTTGGATCCTCCGACGCGTCCAACGGATCATCGATTACTACGGTGGCGATCCGCAGTACGTTCTCACGACGGCGACGATTGGCAATCCCACAGAACACGCTCTCGCACTCACTGGTGAGCCCGCGGCAGTCGTCGACGAAGACGGATCACCGCGAGGCATCCGTCACCTCGTGTTCTGGGACCCCCCGATGAGTGGTGACGACGGTCTCACTGACGACATTGACTCTCCGGCGCTGTCGAAGCGTCCTGCGACGGTCGAAGCCCCAGAAGTGTGGGCGCATATGTCCCAGAAGAACGTTCAGTCGCTCCTGTTCTGTGACTCGCGGAAGCTCACCGAACTGTCTGTCAACCGTGCGAAGCGGTTCATCAGCGACCCGGAGAACCGATATCAGGGAAGACCGGACCTCGCATCCTACCATGCCGGACACGGCAAACAGTCCCGTCGGGGGACGGAGTACCAACTCAAGGAAGGACACCTCGACGGCGTCTCGACGACAAGTGCCCTGGAAGTCGGTATCAATATCGGCGGCGTCGATGGGACCGTCCTCATGGGCTATCCGGGGTCGCGCCAGTCGTTCTGGCAACGAATCGGTCGATCGGGCAGAGGAACGCGAGATGCGCTCTCTGTGTTCGTCCCGAGCCACTCCACGCTCGACCAGTACATTCTCCAGCACCCGGAGTACGTCCTCGAAGAAGATCACGAGAGCGCCGTCGTTGACCTCGACAACAATCCCGTGTACCTCCAGCAACTCAACTGCGCCGCGCAGGAACTCCCCCTCACACGCGATGATGCAGAGGATTTCGGAGGCGAGGAACGACTGGAACGTGCCGTGGAATACGGCCGACGTAAGGGCGACCTCGAAGGATCGCTCGAGAGCGGCGTGATGTACGCCCATCGCGACCGCCCACAGGATGCGATCAGCCTGTACTCCTCCGGCGGAAACACCTTCGACGTCCGACTAGCTGGCGATGGATCGATTGATCACCAACCGATCGGCCGTGACCGGGCCTACAGAGACTACCACGAAGGTGCAACTGTTCTCCACCAGGGCGAGCAGTATCAGGTCGTCGAACTCCGAGAGGACATCCCACAGCCATACATCTCGCTCGAGAAAGCGAATGTGAGCTATTACACTCAGTCCCAAGGCCAGGTCAACATTTACGACACGGTCGTAGAGGACTCACGCGAGGTCGGACCGTTCACGCTCAACTGGGGGTATGGAACGGTATCTGTCCACTATAGCACGTACCTCAAGCGAGAAATCGGAAGCGGGGACGTACTCGAGCTGGGCAATGAAACTGGTGTGCCCCCGTTAGAAATGCGAACCCAGCTGTGTTGGGCCGAGACTCCCAACGACATCGAACGGGCGATGCTCAACAAGCACTCGGAGTACCACAATCCTGAATGCATCAACCTCCCACCGCGGCTTCACGGGTACCTCGGTGGGATTCACGCCGTCGAACATGCGATGATCGCCGTATCGCCACTTGAGCTGAAAGTCGATGGCGGTGACATCGGTGGCCTCGCAACGAATCGGCTTCCTGGCAATCCCGACAAGAGTGGATGGTTCATCTACGACGGTATCGAGGGCGGTCTCGGGTTCTCACGTTCGATTTACGAACACTTCGAAGATGTCGCCCGGCGTGCCCACGACCTCATTGTTGATTGTCCGTGCGGCCGTGACGAAGGGTGTCCTGCCTGTACGATGGACGACCGCTGCGGAAACGACAACCGCCCGCTGTACTCTCCTGCAGCTGCGGACGTCCTCGAGCATCTGCTCGGTGATCAGGAGGAGGATGACCTCAACGAACACCTCCCAGAGACGGGTAGCGAAGTGACCCCTGTCGAAGAACAGCGACCGCCTGCCTCAATCTCATAAGAATCCCTCAGAACCTCGTTGAGAATCAGTATCTTGGGTGACTTCGTCATTAGGGTGCAAATCACCACCACACACTGAAATATTCGATAAAATGTAGACCGTCAAAATGTTGATAGACCATCAGTTGTCGACGGGGTAGGACTTCTTTTTCATGGCATTTCGATACGAATTGACAGAGTTTATTTATCAGTGATATGTGCTTCTAGCTCACTGGTTAGTCGCAATGATGGAGGACGCTCTGGAACTACTTTACACGGGAGATCTTCACCTCGGCCGTCACCCGAGTCGGATCCCGGATGATCTGGATGGTCCCGAGCTGTCGCCGAAAGCCGTCTGGCTGTCGACGGTCCAAGAGGCAATCGAACGGGATGTTGACGCGATCGTGATTGCAGGTGATATTGTTGATCAGGAGAATCGCTATTTCGAGGCGTACGGAGCGTTCGAAGACGGAATTGCCCAACTCGACGAAGCAGGGATTCCAGTCGTCGTGATTGCCGGGAATCACGACTTCGATGCCCTCCCTGATATGGTTGACAACCTCGATTCCGACACGCTCCAATTCCTCGGGAGAGGGGGTCAGTGGGAACGCTGGACGCTCGAACAGGACGGCGAGCCGGTAGCCCATTTCGATGGCTGGTCGTTTTCGGCCGAACACGTCTACGAGTTCCCGCTCGAGGAGTACGAGCTTCCGGAGACCGATGACGCGCCTCATATCGGAGTGCTTCACGCCGACCTCAACTCACGAGGAAGCCGATACGCACCGGTTCTGTCCAGCGAGCTCCGCGATACCCCAGCAGATGCCTGGCTTCTCGGTCATATTCACAGTCCGGGGATCCAGATCGACTCGCGTCCACTGGCTTTGTACTCTGGATCGCCACAACCGCTCGATCCGGGTGAACAGCAGGCCCACGGCCCGTGGACGATTACGATACCCAAAAACGGAGAGGTACGTGCTGAACAGATCCCTCTAGCATCCGTTCGCTACGACCAGGTTTCGGTCGACGTGTCCGGGGTAGACGACCCGCAAGAAACAACCTCCGTAATTTCAGAGGAAATCAAGGAACACGTTCGATCCGAACTCGACACGAGATCGTTGGAACTCAGTCTAGTTCGGGTTTATCTTACCGGTCGGACGGATGCCCACTCGACGCTCGTCGATCAGCATCGGTCGATGGAGCGTGACCTCGGATTCCGGGAGGGATCGGTTTCAGTCCGAATCGAATCGATTGACGTCGACACTCGTCCGGCAATCGATCTTGAAGACCTTGCAGAAGGAGACAATGCAGCTGCGTACCTCGCTAACCTCCTGCTCGAAATCGAGAACGGTGATACTCGCGAATCCTACGGCAACGTGGTCGATGACTCGCTAGCAGCGGTGCGGCAGGCTCATAGTGCAAATGCGTACAATCCGCTCCGACGCGAAACCGAACTCGGGGATTCGGACGGCACTGACGCTATCGAACATCTCGAACAGCAGGCACGGGTACTGCTCGATACCCTACTCAGCCAAAAGGGAGGTAACGCATGACCAGGAACCCGATCTGCTTCGAGGAAATCCAGATCGTCCAAGCTCCTAGGTTCGAAACTGGTGGCTTCTCTGTCGACGACCTGTGCTCCGGCATCAATGTCGTTCATGGACCGAACGCGGCAGGAAAGACGACGCTCGCTGAGTCGCTCGAATGGCTTTGCTGGCCCGAAACCGCCGATGAGCGTGCATCCCTCGTGGGGCAGCTCTCACTGAACGGTGAAGACTGGCGAGTCGAAGTCGACAATGGCCGCACGAGTTACCAACGTGACGGCCAAGAGGCGAACGGTCCGAGCCTTCCTCCAGCCGATCAACGCGACCGCTACCGTCTCTCCCTCCACGACCTACTCCAGCGAGACAACAACAACGAATCGTTCGCCGAGATAATCGAGCGAGAATCAGCTGGTGGCTACGATCTCTCTGCAGCATACGACGAGCTCGGGTATTCGGATTCCCCGAGTCGGGCCAACAGGAATGTCGTCCAGAACGCCAAGGGAGCGATTCAGGAGTTACGTGAGGCGCGGAACGACGTTTCTGAACTACGCCAAGAGCAGAACGAACTCTCCCGGTTACGTGGTGAACTGGAGGCAGCGCGTCAAGCACAAGAGCGATCCGAACTGCTCGAGCAGGCGATCGACTACGCACAGGCGAGAAACCAGCTGGAGCAGGCTGAATCGAGGCTCGACGAGTTCCCCGATATCTTAGACCAGGTCGACGGAGACGAAATCGAGCGTGTTCGATCCCTCGAAGATGACATCGACGAGTGGACCGACAAAAAAGACGAGGCCGAGGAAACGAAAACGGACGCTCAAGAACGGCTTGATGAGGCCGACCTTCCTGAAGAGGGGCTCCCGACAGGCCGTATCGACCATCTGAAAGAGCTTCGCGATGACCTTGATTCTGCGGAGGACAGGAAGCGCGATCTCCAGGGCGACTTGGCTGACGCCCAACGGCAGCGAGAAACTGCCCGAGATGACATTCCCCTAGATGTCGATACCGGGGACCTCGTTGACTTGGAACCCGTCACGTGGAAGACCGTCTCGAAGTTCGCACGAGAGGCCGAGGAACTCCAGTCCGAGCGTGAAACCCGGGAGGCCGTCCAGCGACTACTGGAGGACGGTGAGCACCCTGAGCCCGATTTACCCACGCTCCAACGCGCGAGTCAGTCGCTGGAGGAGTGGCTGGCTGCGTCCGTTTCTACGGAGTCGAACGACGGTTCAGAGGCATTCCGAATCGCTGTGTTCTCGGCCGTTTCTCTCGCCTCGACGGGCATCGCGCTGGGTCTGCTGGTGCATCCACTGCTGTTCTCCATCCTGCTCGTCGCCGCTGGTATATTCTGGTATGGGCTGCGCGCTCGCTCACAGTCCAAAGACGGAGGGAATTCACGGGAACCGCATCGCAAGTCGTTCGAAAAAACCGGTGTGAACCCGCCGGCGGGGTGGACCGAAGACGAGGTTCGGTCTCGTCTGATCGGACTGTACGACGCAATCGCAGCGCACAAACTGGCCGAGCGACGGTCCGAATGGCGCGATAGCCTGGCGACGGATTCAGACACGCTCGAACAGAAAGAGCAGAATCTGGAGGAAACGCGTGCCAAACTCCAAGACCAGTTGGGCGCCGCGCCAGATGCGTCTGATGTCGAACTCGCCGTGATCTCCAAGCGAGTGCTCGACTGGCAGGAAGCCCACGACGAGGTTGAGGGGATTCAAGAGAGCATCGAAACCATCGACGACCAGATCGAGACCGCCCGCGAAGAACTCCAAGCGAAACTCGATCCCTACGGCTATGACGATGTCGAGAGGTCTGGTGAGGCAACCGAGGCAATCCGAAACCTCGAGAACCGCGAACAGCAGCGCGAAGCCGCACAGCGGGACCTTGACCAAGCTACCGAGACGATTCAGGAAGCGACCGAGAAGATAGGTGCGCTGGCGGACGAACGCGACGAAATCTTTGCGGCTCTGGATCTCGACTCCGATGACCACGATAGGTTGGAGGAACTCTGTGAGCAGGTTGAAGCATACGAATCGGCTACGGAGGACGTACGAGAGGCCAACATCCGGGCGAACACGGAAGCCGAAGAACTCGAAAGCTACCCGGGCTTCGAACCGGACCTCAAGAAGCAAGAGATTGCTGACCTCAGAGAAGACCTCCGTGAGGCGGAACGAACTGCTGAGGATTTCGACGACCTGCAGTCACGGATTGCCGATATCAAGGCAGAAATCAGGCAGGCAAAGTCCGACGACCAAGTTGAAACGGCGCTTGCGGAGCGTGATCGGGCGCTCGATGATCTGAAAGACCAACTCGAGGCCGACTGTGCTGCGATGGTCGGCGACGTGCTGGTGGATCACGTTCAGGAGGCGACGATGGAGACTAGTCGCCCGGACGTCTTCGAGCGTGCTCGTGAAATCCTGACGACGATCACTCGCGGCCGGTATCGGTTGGACTTCGATGAGGCCGAAGCCGAGTTCCGTGCGTTCGACGAATCCAAACAGAAGGGACTCGCGCTCGACGAGCTTTCGAGCGGTACTCGGGTGCAGGTCTTACTCGCCGTTCGAATCGCCTTCGTGGAACAGCAGGAACAGGGCGTTCGGATTCCACTCCTCCTCGACGAGACGCTTGCCAACACCGACGACCGCAGGGCGAAGACGATCATCGAGTCGACGATCGAACTCGCCCGGAACGGTCGGCAGGTCTTCTATTTCACCGCACAGGGCGACGAAGTGGCGAAGTGGACTGCTGCACTAGAGAGTACGAACAGCGTCAACCACGAAATCATCGACCTTGCAACGGTTCGCGATGTCGACGACTCCGTTCATATCCCCGATCTGGACTCTATCGAGTCGTTCACTCCGAAGTCCCCCAGTCCCGACGGTCACGACCATTCCTCGTATGGAGACGAACTCAAGGTGGATTCGTTCAATCCGCACCGTGGCGTCGGGACGGCGCACCTGTGGTACGTAGTCGACGATGTCGAAACCCTTCATCAACTCTTGGAGCTCGGGATCGAGCACTGGGGGCAGCTGAATAACCTGCTGCAGTGGGGCAACGGAGACCTCTCCTCAGTTGATTCCGAACAGGTAACGGTAGTAGAAGAGAATGCCGCGGCGCTGAACGAGTTCGTCGACGCCTGGAAGGTTGGTCGTGGCGAGCCCGTTGATCGAGAGGTTTTCGAAGCCTCTGGCGCCGTAAGCAGTAACTTCATCGACGAGGTTAGTGAACTTGCTGAGTCAGTCAATGGCGATGGCAGGCAGATCGTTGAGGCCTTGCACAACGAAATAAGCGGGTTCTATAGCAGTAAGGCGAACGAGCTGGAGACGTATCTTGAAGAGAACGGGTACATCGAACTTCGTGAGACGCTGGATCAGGGCCAGATTCGTGCTCGTGTCATCGAGCGTTACGTCGACGAAGGTATCTCTCGAGATGAGGCCAAAGACAGGAGTGAAAACCTGCTGTCACGTATAAACAAAAACTGATTCTTTCTCGCTGAATTCGGTACTTGTGCCTTGCTAGATACTGGTTCGAAGTCTCTGACCCAATGAAGACGAGAATCAAGAAATCAGAGTCTCGGAGTTTAGGTTGTGATGCGTGCCTTATTTTCACATCCGATTCATCTGGGTAGGCTTTCGTCTGGTGATTAGTGGACGGCCACAGTGAATATCGTTCAGAAAGGTCTTCTGAGTGATATAAAATCAGAACCGAAAGAAAGCTCCTCTTTCACAGATAGTTCCGGAGAATAGAAGGCACGCATCAAAACCATCCTCCGAGGTTGTGAAGAAACACAGTTTCGGAGGATGGCCTATTTTCAGGACAAATTTGCTTTTCATCGGGATACCACAGGGCGCACTAAGAGAAGAAGTGACGGAGATCTCGGTCACTGTTGGATGGTTGTCAGAAAACGAACGACTTCTTCCACATCTCTTTAGCGTTGCCACTCACGAAAGGCTGACCGAGTCTTTCTGCTGCTTAGTCCGGCGGAATCAGCGCTGAAGCAACCAGCTCAACGCATTCCCCCGCAGTCAACACGGGTGCGTTGTCCATCTCCTCACCGACACCAGCTCTTAACAGAAAATCAGTGAGTCGCCAGATGTTGTACAGCAATCCAGCGAAGACGAAGTAGAACAGTCGAACACGGTAATCTCTCGACGAGGTTTTCGCCAGGAAATCGTGCTTGATCGACTTGTATTTACTCTCGATCCACCATCTACTACTGTAGCGTCGACAGAACGACTCTGCGTTTTCAGGTCCCACGGCGACATTCGTCGCAAAGATCGCTGTACTCTCGCCGTTCGTAGTCGGGACGTACAGGAATTGCATCGCGTGCGACCCTGACTCAACGTGGACTGTTGCCGATTCAACAGCGACGTTCTCCCCATCATCCTCCATCTGCGCCAACGCAGCTCGCTCGGTGCTGGTGATACGCTTCGGAATGAGATAATTCACGTTGAGGTTCGACAGCGTCTGGAACACATCCATCGAGTCGAATTCGCGGTCGCACAGCACCGTCTCGATAGGAACGAGTTCCTTCGCCCGTCGTACGAGTCGACGAACCATTCGGTGAATTCGGTTCGGCGGGTTCTCGTCCCACGGTGAACTTTCTCGCACTGGTTCGATAGCCAGTAAGAATGGGGCGTTCTGCCCAACAATCGAGAGTGTCGCGTATTTGAACGCTCGTTCGGGATGGTTCTTAGTTGGCTCCCCGTTCCAAGCGTTTCTCGAACTCAATCGAAATGGCAAACGTATCGGATATTCGGGGAGTGTAGGATATCATCAGGCCGTATTGCAGTTTGGAGACAGGCGTGTTCGGCCTTGCTATTGGCAAGCACGGGGACCATTGGACTCTCACACGCTATACTCAAGAGTAACATCGACAGACGAGGCGGTGACGACAAGCGAACCTAGATTCACCGGGCTCAAGAGTAAATTAGGGGGAAATAGGACCTGTTGAAATCCTATTAAATCGACACCGCGTCACTGAAACAGCCGTTAGCTAGATGTGCGGGTCTGGTAGTCTCAAACGTGAACTGGCTCGTATGCCATCCCGTTTGGGCGACCGCGTGCGAAGTGTGCACCGGGGGGGAGCGTGAAGACGACCTCGACAATCTCCGCCTGAGTGTAGTCCATTACACACTACGACAGCGGTTGCTATACGAATTGGTAGAACACGCCCGAAGCAGTATCCACATCCACACGATACATTTAATTACATCCGATCAAATTAGAGAAATTGATGCCAGAAAACTCGAAGTTGGGCGTTGCAGCTGGTGTCGGTTCCGGGCTTAGTGTCGTGTTTACAGTCGTTCTTGTGTACTTTGCCTTCCAGTTCCAGATGTGCACGATGGGATCTGAATGTTCGCCAAACATTGCATATCTTGGAGCCGCATTACTAACCCTGATACTCTCCTTAGTTCTCGGACTCGTATATCGAAGCCGTAGATAGAGCCAAAATCCTATTCTATCCTATACTCCCAAAGAATTAAAACCCCTTCTATATTGATTAAATTGAATGAATCACAAATTATCCAGACGGTCAGTGATTGTAACAGCAGGAGTGGGTATCACGGGCCTGATGACTGGACGCGCAGTCGCTGGCTCTCAGAATAGACAAACGCGAATCGTTGCAGGGCGGGCAGGACACAACCACAAAGCTGTTTCGACCAAGACAGTCCCGAAAAAGTGGCTGCAACACCAACGTCAGATTCGTAAGGTGACCGATTCCTTGTCGAAGGTCTACAAGACGGTCCCCCACGTCGGGTCAGTGTCGTATGTTGCTACAGAACAGTCAATTGGGGGAACCCGTCTTGCCCAACCCGAAATAGCCGTTGTTCCGGGTACTTCGGACGCAAAGCGAGAGGCACTTCCTGAATCTACGAGTGAGGCACCAATCCAGGTACCCACCGGATTTAGAGAGACACAGATCAACGTCCGGGAGATGGATGGGGAGTTCATTAATCTAAACGTTGATTGTGGTGACGATACGGTCCAGTCGCCCTTCCCCGGCGGTTTAGAGATTACGGACACAAACTCGAACTATCGGGGTACTGCCGGCTTCAAGGTCTGGGATTCCAACGATAACGAGTATATGTACACCGCAAACCACGTTCTTAACAACGGAGATTGTCAGGTGGCGACCGATGGAATGGCGGACGCAAACGGATCGCGCCTCGGCGACACCGCCGATGGTCATAAGACGCATGACTGGGTTGTCGTCAACGATAACGATAGCTCGTACGACAACACAGTTGCCTTCAACGAAGGGGACGTCACTATCGACGGCTATGCCACACAGAACGGGATGGAGTCGATTCAGGGCGAGCAAGGAACGCTACAGTTCCAGGGAATCATTTCGGGGAAGCAAGATGCATATGTCAAAGGTGGAGGTGCCTCATACTATTCAGGATGTGTGAAGATGTTCGGTAGTGCAACTAAGTACGGTGTTCCGGACTACGTTCGAGAGGGCGATTCCGGAGGACCATTCTGGTGGGAGAAGTCTGGCGGTGACAACCTCATCGCGGGCTCACTGACTGGATCGGAAGACAGTGGGTCTTACTCCGGATGCGGGTCCAGTGGTAAGAAGGGCCGGCCTGCATACGGATACCCCTTCTGGCGGGTCGCAAACAACACCAGTTATACCGTGAAAGACGTATAAAGAAGGCAACAGACCGACAACGCCGAACCGGACGCCTACGTCTAATTTCCACCTGTCTGCAACGTGGTGGAAGGTCTGGTTTTGAAATTTTCCGCGAACGCTCTTTCGAAGGTGATTGTTGGTCGGGTAGAGCTGCCGCTGTAGAAGCGCAGCTGGCAAGGGCGACGCTGCCGCGTTACCCGAATGCAATGTTCCCATTTGAGTTGCTGAACTCAGAAGCAAGCGCCGTGATGGCCTCCAGTGCCCGCGCTGCCGGTCTGAGTCAGTGATCAAACACGGCAGCTACCGGGAGTATCAGCGGCATCTCTGTAAGGATTGCGACCGCACGTTCAACACCAAGACTGGCACGATCTTCGCGCATGCGAAGATCGGCCTCGACAAGCTCTTGTTCGCGTTCTACACGTTGCTCCGGTTTAACACGAGTATTCACCAGCCCGACGCTGAACTCGACGTCTCCTACCGGTCGCTTCGGCGGCGACCAACCGAAAAGGTGCGAAAGTACCTACGAGAACGCCCAGTTCACCAAGACAGCCCCCACCGAAATCCTCTAGGAAGCGATCGGGCGATTGTTCGACGAGCACCTTCCGAGATTGACCGAGAGGTAACAGCTGTTTCGAACCGGCGTGTCGCGCAACAGAGAGCTTCTCCTGATAGGGATAGATAGCCAATCGCACAATCAATGTTGATCTGTATCCGATTCTTCTATTCAAACTCTGGAAAAAGGACACGCATCAAATCCATCCTCCGAGGTTGTGTGAAGAAATCACCCAAGCTGAAGACAGGCATATGGCCAAATAATCGGTTGAGCTGGCATTCCTTGCGCCACATCACACCAGTACAAAAGGTCGTCAGAGAATGATGGAGGTGCCGATTCAGAAACAGTCAACCGTTAACCGAAAATAAGGAGTGCAGAACAGTGCCGCCGCTCAGGATTCTGCGGACACAGAGCGGTTCAGCGTTAATCTGGCGGGTCGAGGCCGTAGTACTTCTTCGCCACCGTCAGGAACTGATTGGCGTCCACACGCGGCGCGTACGTCGCGTTCTCACCTTCGATAGCGAGTTTCACCAGCAAGTCCACGAGCCGCCAGACGTTGTACAGCACGCACGCGAACACGAAGTTGAAGAACCGATACGTGTGGCGTTTGCTCGTCGTACGGACGCGGAACGTCTTAATTTGCTTGTAGCCGTTCTCGATTCCCCAGCGATGGCGGTAGCGGCGAACCATCCGTTCAACCATATGGATGCGCTCGACCTCGCTATCATCGTCATTCAGCGTCACGCTGGGATGGTTCGTCTCGAACAACGCGTACGCCTGTGCGTCCTGCTTACTCCCCACGGTTGGCTCGTTCTCTTCCTCTTCTCGCAGTTCTTCCATGAGGGTGCTGAACCCGTGCGAGGTATCCTCTTCGCCCAGTTCGATGCCGAGGTC
Source organism: Haloprofundus halophilus (assembly GCF_003439925.1). Taxonomy (NCBI): domain Archaea; kingdom Methanobacteriati; phylum Methanobacteriota; class Halobacteria; order Halobacteriales; family Haloferacaceae; genus Haloprofundus; species Haloprofundus halophilus. The sequence goes on along the minus strand of NZ_QQRR01000004.1, from coordinate 58,188 downwards.
AGCGAGTTCTTCACGCATCTCCTCTCGGATGTCTGGCCCACCTTCATCTTCTTCGCCCTCCTCGTCCTCTGCCTCGAAGACGTTCGCACTTGACGGGAGGTACATTCGCTTACGAGTCGGGCCACTTGCGACCGTTTCTTCTTCGATGTGAACTGTCTTCCCAGCACGGCGGAGTCGGGTACACGTCGCCTTCTCAGATTCGCGCTTCCGTGCGCCGTTCAGGTAGCGGACCCCGTGCTTGTCACAGGCGTCCTTCACGCCCTCGCTGTCGAACCCTCTGTCCATCATTACGAGTTCGATGTTCCCCACAAGGTCGAGAGCGTTCTCCAGCAGGTTGTCCACGATGTCGGCCCGCGCAGTCCCGCGCTTGACTGGAACCGCGTCCAGCACGAGCGGAATATCGTATCCGACAATCTGGATGGTGGCCCACTGATAGTACACTTCACCGTCTTTGTAGCCGAGAATCCAGTCCTCAGTGATGTTTCCGTCCTCGTCGCGCTCGATTTTGCCCGTCCACGGGTTGCCCTTCGTGATGTCGATTGCGGCCACGAGTTTGCCGACGAGTTCGGCGTTGTGGCGAGCGTGAGCGATGAGCATCCGGTTGGTTTCGTGGAGCATCGAGCGCGTCTCCTCGGCGGTGAGTTTCCCTATCTGGTAACGGTGGTTCGACGCACTTGGTGTGCGGTCGCGCTGGGAGTCGATATAGAAGGAGTGCTGGCCGCTCTGGGCGTACATATTCTCGCGCATTCCCATGTAGGCGTGCTGTTCCCAGAACGCGTTCTCGTGAACCACAGTGTTGTCTGCTCGGTTCAGATAGAACGCATCTGTGACGAACGGCTTGGCCTGCTTCCAGACCTCAATCGTCTTCTCTGCGACAAGCCGCTGTTCACTCCGCTTCGAGGAGATGTCTCGTTCTTCTGGTCGGAACACTGGGTCGGGGGCCGGAATGCCTTGCTCACGAGCGAAGGCGAGGGCTTCCTCGGTGGCCGTCCGCACGAACTCGCGCTGTACCTCGGTGAACTCCTTGTTCCACATCTCCCAGAGACGCGACTGGCTCGGCGCACCGCTCGTATCGCGGTCGTGTTCGACCGGGAAACCGAAGTCACGGCAGACGTTGGGAAACGAGCGAAGGAAGTAGCTGAGGAACTTTTCGCGGCAGTCCCATGCAAGTCGGAGCATATGGGCCTTTACCCACGCGTAGAATGATGTGGTGTTCCGATGCCAGTCGGCGCGGTCGTCGCCGTAGGACTCATCTCGGAAGAAGGCGCTCCGAAGTACTTCGACGAAATCGGGTTTCCCGGCGTAATGGGTGAGGAAATGGATACTCCCGTTGTGGGTCTCGTCGTTGACGGTGAACGTAAAGTACCTGTCGTGGTCAAACGGAGATTCAGTAGGCTGAGTGACCGACACTACTCGATAACACGAGAAATTTAATATATAATAGTATGTATCTTCACAAGAGCTTCTTACCGTCAGAACATCAAGACGGACAGCAGACATATTTATCAGGTATCTATACATAGTACAACTATGGTTGCCCTCCGTAAGTGGCCGTCATCACAAGGCGACTGGAAACGAGGTCTCCTGAGTGGTGGTCTTGCCAGCGCCATCTACGCCAGCATCGTCCTATTGTATAGCTCCCAATCACCAGACATCCAAATCACAGGTTCACTTTGGTCGTCCTTTGGGCTGTCTGTCCTCTTCGCATTCGGAACTATCGGCATTCCCATTCTACTCTGGGTACGCTACAGGATTCGAGGGCCAGCAGTCCTTATGACTCTCATCCTATTGTTCTGGCACGTTGTGATTTATCTGCCCATTATCGGGAGTGAAGGAGGCGATGCGCCTGCATTCGCGTTAGTACTCTTCTGGGCACCGTTCTATCTCGTCGCGTACGGACTCCTCGGAGGTGGAGAATACTGGCTTCGAGGGCGAAACATTCCGACGCCTACCACCAGCACCTAATCAGGCGGCAGATTTGTAGAAACCCTCCCTTTTCGACAGTCCTCAGGTTTGATGGTCATATCCAACCGATTATTCCTGACGTGCCTGACTTCAGACCCAAGAAAATTGTATTGCGGTATATGATTTATTACCATAGCGTATTTTATTCCCGGTATTGCCGTGGGTTACGCAGACTCTCTTGGTCAGCCGAACCCACAAACTAATAACGAATCCGACTAAAACGCTGAACAACTCGAATATGCCACTCTTAGAATCGCCATACTGGGCCGCGACTAGGCTTCTATCGGAGTTTTGCACCAATCCAGTTTCAGACAGTCGAATCCCTCAGAGACCACTACAATGAGTCGATCGGACGCCGAACAGGAGAGCGAGACCGACGCTGAGCGAGTGCCATCATTCGAGGGAGTCCGATGGACCTCGTATTCGCTCGAGGACTTCACGGACCTGTACTGGGAAGAGATTGCCCCCTGCCTCGAAACAGAGGGTATCGATCCAACGAGCGAGAAACCAACCCACCAGTGGTTTCGAGATCACGATGCGCGGGCGTTCCTCGCCGCTCTCCGTCGCCATCACGACCGCTCGTTTGGAGAGTTCTGGAACGAGGATCTCGATCTCGGGGACGATGAAGAAGGCTACACATGGGCAACATCGAATGATGCAACAATCGACGCCCTCGAACAGTTCCTCAACCGGCGAAAATCACGGTACAGTCTGGCGTCGTCTTCTGTTGACGCTCTGCGAACGCGACTGAACCTCTACGTACGTGCCTACCAGGAGGCGAACGGGACGGACGACCTCCTCACACCGATTCAACGGGACCAAGAGAATCCAGCCTACGAAGCCGTTGACGCGGTCTATGCAGCATTTGACTGGTTGAATGAGGGAGCAGAGCGGGAATACAGTGCCCAGACTCTCCAGCGGGTGCGGCGCGTCGTCGACGCGTGGTATCAGCATCTGGTCGGGCGGCGGGTCGCCTCGATGAACCCTGCCAGCGGCCTCTACGACGAATTCAAGTGGGAAGTCGAAGATTCCCCGACTCCTTCGCTTTCAGCGAATCATATTCGGAAACTGATGCAGGCATCGGGGACGACGCGAGAAGAGCTGCTCGTGGTAGCATTAGCTGGCTGGGGACTTCGAGCAAGTGAGGTCGCAGCACTCCATATCTCGCAGTTCCAGCGCGACGTTCACGAAGACGACGTCCCCTTCATCACGTTCGAGAACCGCAAGAATGGGCCCGGCGAAGTGTCTCTATTGTACGGAATGGACGTGCTCGACTCCCGAATCGACGAGCTAGCGGAAGACGATACGTGGACTGGATACCTGTTCCCCTCCTCACAGGGAGAAACGCCGTACGCGACCCGCGATACAATCCGAAATTGGTTCCAAAATCTTGCATTGGAAGCAGATCTCCCCGAGCGGATTGGGGGTGAACGACCAAGTCCACAGCTCTGTCGTCGATTCTGGTACGATACCTATACAGCAGTCCTCGAAGGCGTTCTCGAAGGTGTCGACGAAATCGCTGCAGAGCAGGGTAGTAGTGATCCTCGGGTGGTGATGCAAAATTACCTGTCTGACTCGCGTTCTCGTCGAGTCCGACGAGAGTTCATGCGAGACCAGCTCAACGCAGCTTTCGGAGAGAGAACGTAACATCAATCGCCATCTGTCAAGTCATTCCGGTTGTCTTTCTTCGGTTGATAACTAACTCAATGAATCACTGAGTCACAGATTCCATGAAGTTAGGAATCAAAGAGTCCAGGATTCATTGAGTTTCCTAACGTCACGGAGAATATGGAGTCGCTGACTCAAAGATTCATTGAGTCACTGAATCAGTGAGTGCCTGAAGTATTGAATTGGAGACTCAAGAACATGAGGCCCCCATCACGAAGTTATTGAATCAAAGAATCAATGAAGCACTGATTTCGTGAATCATTGAGTCAGTGATTCAATGAGTCAAGGACATCACCCGAAAAGAGTCGATTGCGCCTCTCAGCCCATCAAACAACGATATTCGGCAGTGTTGCATTGAGAGAGATACAACTGAGTGTCTGACATGGATTTATGAGTCATTGATTCAATGATCGAACTATGACCGAGACACCTCGTGGATGGGGCGTCACCCCATCGACTGGCATCCCCACGATCGCCTTCGGCAACCAGAAAGGCGGAACCGGAAAAACAACGGCGACGATCAACAGTGCCGCGGCGCTGGCCACTCGCGACCACGATGTTCTTGCAATCGATATGGACCCACAAGCCGACATGACGAAAGGGCTTGGACTTGGTCCGGGCGACGACAACGATCCGTCAAGCCCGAAGAACGAACTCCCCAACACACTAGTCACCGATGACGAGAACCTGCTCGACGTACTCGTCGACAATCCGCGCACGCACGATACTAGTCTTTCAGAGATCGTGATCGAAGCCGACGAATACGACCATCTGAACTTCGATCTGATTCCCAGTCACAAGGACATGGGCCTTGCTCGAGATTGGATGGACGATGCGAATGCCCGCCTCTCACTGAAACTCGCCCTCGAAGAGATGGTTGACGACGGATACAACTACGATTTTATCGTAGTCGATTGCCCTCCCGACCTCTCAGTCCTGACGGACGCGGCCTTCATCGCGGCTCAAAACGTCTTCCTGGCTGCACAGACCCAAGCAACATCACGGGATGCACTTGACGACCTATGGGACCAGCTGGAGTCCATCGAGGACAACCAGCAGATCGAGATCGCAATCGTCGGACTCCTGGCGAATATGTACCGGGACGACGGTCAGTCACAGAAATTCCTCAACTCCTTCGACGAGTCCTTCGCGTCGATGGCACCGATTTTCAAACTCCCGATGCGAGTAGCGATCCAGCGTGCGTGGGACAACGGACGAGATATTTTCGGGTGGGAAGACGCGAACGACCAACAAGTAGAGCGTGACCTCTTCCTGGAAATTGCAGAGACGATGGAACGAGCGTTTGACAAAACGCAGGTGGAGGCGTAAGAATGCCCCGGGGAATGGACGAGCGGTTCGAGGACCCCTCAGACGAGGAGACCACAGAGACATCGGAGGTATCGGAAGGACAGGGTCGTGAAACTGCGGCAGCGACCAAGGATCGATCAGATCAGCAGAGAACAGCATCCACGACCGATACTGATTCGTCGACCAGAGAGGCAGGAGAGACAGATGATGAACCGCTGAACATCCGCGAAGATTGGGATTCAGCCACGATATACGTTGAACCGGAGCAAAGCGAGGACATCGAGATCACGTTCACTCGCCTGAAAAAGCAGCTCAAACGCGAGGACATCACGCTGGAGAAAAACAAGCACTTCTACCGCGGTGTTTTCGAGGTAGCGTTTGGCGAGCACCAGGAGAAAACGAAGGAGAAAATTCGCGAACTCGCCAAGGAAGACGTCGATCAGTGAATCACTGATTCACTGAATAAGGAATGTTATGAGGATGGCCCGGCATCGAACGAGGATCTCAGAATCGGCCCTCTCCTGTTCTTTTGAATGCCAAAATGAATCGTCATTCACTATACTATCGAGTCGTTGGTGGGAAAGGTCCAGAGTTTCGGAGGATGGCCTAGTTCCAGAACACCCTTCCTTTTCATCGAAGAACCGTAGATAGAACTAATAGGAGAAGTACCGAATATCTGGGGCACTGTTAAGTGGTTGTCAGAAACTGGGTAACTTCTGATACAATTTTCAAATAAAGGTATAATTGTGTTGTATGAATCGAAACACATCATATTTTTGAAGCAGATTTGGTTGCGATAGATTCATAGGTGCCTTCTTTATTGTTAGTGTATGAAACGACGTGAAGTCCCTCCGGTTGTGGTCAGTTTTCTGTTAGCTGGATGTCTAGATAACGTGACTGACGGTGATGAAGGCTCAAGTGCCGTAGCCGTTGATAAGACAGAAATCCAGGCACTAGATCGTTATTGTACGTCTGTTAACGAAAGAGAGCAAGTAGCAAACATTAAATCTCAGGAGAACAGGAAATCAGTTACTATTGTAGGTCAGGTACTTGCATACAAAAAATGTCTTGAGTTGAGATTATCCGTTGAAAATGGTGTGGGAATTCCAGACATGGCTGATGATGCAATAAATGTGGACGTAGAGCCTACTACACCTAAAGAGAATAATGATTGCGAGGGATGTCCTGCTATAATTGATTATAGAGCCCAAATTCAGTTAAACAAAGTTCCTAGCTCAATATCTGTATTCCACATAAAAAGAACTGGTGAGCAAGAGCCTCCCGGAACGGAACGGGTGGGCCCCCTTGCAGAGGCTAACTATAGTAGTTAGTACACCGGACTAATCACAGTAGGAGTAAGTTTTATATTACATACATTAGAATCAGTAATTGCAGATGCAAAAAGACAAAACTACTGATGGAAACAGATTGGTAAACAGAAGGAATACGCTAAGGACAATGGGTTCGGTGGGAGCACTTATGCTCTCTCCAAGTCTTGTTAATGGTCGTAAAACGCCAGTCGAAGCCTTCAAGAACAAAATTCGGGCCTCCCTGAAACGTCGTGACCAGGATGACGATTTTGGAAACTGGGAAAAGAGGCTAGAGAAAAATGGCTTTGGAGTAAAGTCTATAGAGAAAAAGTACAACATTTCAAAAGAGAAAGAGGAGAGTAGCGGTCCGTCAATCGAATACTTCCTTAAGTACGATACGAAACTTCGGCTGACGTTAGTGTATGACTGCGACGCGTCAGCCTACTATAGTGAAATTGCATTCAACCACGATCTCTCCAGAAACGGCGAGGCTCCACTAGATTATGCAGGTTTATCGTGGAATGGAGGTGAATGGTTCCTAGAGGGCAACACACTATCTGAACAGGTGGAGACTAGCGGATATGTTTACGCTGACGATGACGCGGACGGATCGTTCAGTGGTTCTGGAGCGGCGTTCGAGGTCTACGATGGTGCGATTTCGCAGCGCGGTAGTGACAGCAAATACTACTACGGTGGCGTCTATCTCCGTACAGCAGATGATGATGTCAATGCAGAAGACCGTGGAATTTGGGGTGCTTACACACACACCTGGAACGATGTCGACATCACAGGTGTGAGTGTTGGGATGCCCAAAAGTCTCTCTGTTTCGGTCAGTAACGTAGACTACAAATGGAGAAGTGCGTATAATCATGGCGGTGATGGCACCTACTTACGCGTCTTTGAGAGCGACGCTGACCTACAAAACTGTGGGGGTGTGCAGTAGGCCGGGTGAATTTATCAATTAGATTTTGTTGATATTAGACTTTTATAACCGTAGTAAGTCGTTGTGGAAATAAGACACACAACAAATCGCAAACTCTGAAACTGTGGAAAGGTCAGACCGACCCCTATCGATGATCCGTTCTGAAAAGAGACCCTTAGCAAAGTCTGTGTAGTCGCGAGTCGCAGTAGTCTGTATGCCCTACTGCCCGAATTGCGGAGACCGAGTCAAAGATGTTCATCACTACTGTGGGTCATGTGGTCAGGCGCTTTCTGAGATTGCAGAGTCAGAGAATGATCCTCCGATGGCCGTCGATCGCGAGGGCTTCCTCTCGTTGCGCTCACTCTCGTACGTCAACGACCTACTGAACGGAGAGCAAGAGCTGGACAGAGACTCGGTGTCGTATACACAATTATCACGAGAAGTGAGTGCTGCCTTCGCAGATTTCGCCCGGCTCGCGATGGTGAAGGAGTTAGATCTGCTCCAACTCTGGGCGGCTGGTTCCAGCTCTACGGCCTTGGACACGCCAGTTGAAGACATGAATAGCAACCAGTTCCGCGACTGGCTGGCCGCTATCGGCCTTTCTCGTACTTTACGGATGTACGACGAATCTCTCTACACGAAGTTCGAGGACGACTTCAACGAGCGACTCCAGAAGCTCCTCGAGATTGCCCGGGAGGAACTCGATAGTTAGGGGGTGCCCAGCGAGAATCCTCGTCTATGCAACCACTTGTATCGAGGGGTAACGTACGGCGAACGTCCTGAATCGAACACTCTAACGCCGTACGTACATGCTCCACCCTCGAAGGGGGTGATCAGTTTCTAACCAGTCGATCAATCGAGACGATTAACTCGTCACCATCCCATAATCAGATAGATGGCTGGTGCTGATCCTGATGACTGCTGCCGGGGTGCTCACGCAGCTTCCCAACAGGGCGAGTTCACTCAAGCAACCGTTTGGGATGCGTGCCGAGATGGGATTCAAGAGGCAATCGAGACACAGCTCGACGACGAGCAGGCACCACCAGTAATCATCGACGGCCTCCCCACGATCGGGAAAACACGACATGCAACGGAGACCGCATTCGACCTAGACGTCCCGACTGCAATCCTCACGCACCGGTACGAGACGCGAGACGTACACCTCAATCTCGCTGCCGAGCATCAGAAAGCGGTAGTTGAAGTTCCAACACTCGACCGGGACTGTCCAACCCGGCGAGGAGATCACGGATCCGGTTGGGCCGAGCGAATCAACGACTATCGGTCGCGGGGCGCCTCACCGACGTATCTTCACTACTACCTGCAGGACGTGCTGCCCTGTATGCAAGACGGTGACTGTCCATATCTCGCACGCTGGGACGCGGTCGAGGCGGCAGACGTCATCGTCGGCGGGCCAGCCCACGCTGCCCTTGATCGCGTCGTAGACGACCGCGTCGTCATCTTCGACGAAGACCCAGGAACCGCCTATCGAACGGAATTTGACGCGAACCAACTCTCAACAGCGATTTCAACCTTTCTCAGCAAGAACGACGACTTGCCGATAGACAACCACTTCGGGTTGATTGGGGCTGCAACAAATGAGGGGATGGAGGCGATACGAGATGCGATTCGTGACGAACTCTCAGATGACATCTCTATTGCCCGTCCAACAGAGGCAGTCGACGATGATGACGGCCATGCCGAGGCCCCGACTGCAGTGCTCGCTATGCTCGAACTCGGCGGACCGATTATTGGCGATACCGCACCGACGGAGTATGACTGGGACGATCAGCTTCGGGAAGAAGCAGGACTTGATTATGTCGAGCTTCCAGACGGGTCACAGGTTGTCTACGATCACGCCGAATCACGGGTCGTCATCCGACGGCCGCCAACTCTTGATGCTGCCCGCGCAGTAGTTGGACTCGACGGAACGCCGGTCGAAGAACTCTGGCGCGGACGGCTCGGCGTTGACGAGATAGTGAGTTGGCGGATCCTTTGCGATGACTGTCGGGCCCGGTATCTCCGCGACGTCATCGGCTACGAGTTCGTACAAACGACCTCGCACGTCAAGCCATACAGCAGTGGTGAATACGTCAATCGACGGGGCGACTTTGGGGTGATCGAGGCGGTCGCAAATCGCCACGATACAACACCAGGCGTCATCACGACCAAGAGTGCAGCTGAGCGTCTCTTCGAGGAGCCACCCAGTGAGCCGTTTATCGACATCGAACGAGTGACTGACCGAATTGCAGACGTTAAACACTACGGCGCGCTCCGGAGTAGCAACGATTTCACAGGGACGGAGGTGGGGGTCGTACTCGGTTCACCCCACCCGGGAGACCGTCCGCTTCAGATTACGGCCGCACTGGAAGGCTACACGGCGGTGAGAGGTGACGAGGGGAAGGGAACAGACCTCGGCTACGGGATTCCTGAACGGCCGTTTCTCCAGCACTATCGCGAACACAAGATTGCCCAAGCTGTCCTCCGGTTCGGCCGAACGACGGCTGCGACGGTCTACATCCACACAGGGGTACTCCCTGAGTGGTTATCCGAGATGGTCACGGTCGGGCCAGAGGCTGTCGCGATCGAAGAGCGCTCCGAGGGGCAACGAGGTGTGATTCGCGCGCTCCTGAACGAGGGCCCGGGGACAGCCGCCGAGATCGCGAATCGAGAAGGAGTCTCAATCGGCGAGAAGCAAACCCGGGACTGGCTGAAGCGGCTCCGGTCGGAAGGGTATGTCTCCCGTGATGACTCCCAGCCATACACGTGGGGTGCCAACGGCCTAGCTGACGCTCCGCATACCGCCCACGTGCGGCTGCCTGAACTCGAGTAGTGGGCGAAAGTATTATCACCCCCACCAATGCGCTATCGGTTGATTTTCCGCGAAATCACAAGCAGCTCGCGACGGCCCGCCTCGCGTCGGTTTCACACCATCCGAATCCCCATCTCTAACGCAGAATCGACCCTTCCTACGTCTGGACTAAGCTGACTTCCCTTTGCTAAACTGAGACACTACGTATAGAACCCTATACGTCCTACCTCAGACTTCCTAACCTTCCCTCTCTTTTCAATCGGAACTGGTCCCAAGCGACTCACTGTGACCTGTCCCTTTCTGAACGATGCCTGAACTTCCACCGTTGAATCGAGACATGCATCTCCTTCGTTGAATTTCCCTGGGTGATTGGGCCATCGCGAGGCGGGCCGGCGCGGGGGCGCGCCTCACCGAAGGTGGAGCGCGCCCGTCGCGAGGTTGCGACGGGGCGCGCGGCCACCGACTATGAGCTCGAAACGCAACGTCCGCTCGCCGGACACGACCGATGCACAGACGAACGAGCCGACGCCCCGGTTCGAACAACCACTCAGTGACAACCAGATCTGGACGATGTTCCAGACGGCCGCGAACAGCACCCGGATCATGCCGATCGTGAAGGGTGACTGGGAGTCGTCAACGCGCTCGTACGAGACGCGTGAGGACGCAGCCCGCGCCCTGATCTTCGACCTGAGCTTCTATGCCGACTATCGGTTCAGCCAGGTTCGCCGGCTGTTTCAGCAGACCGCAATGCGGGGCGTCCTCACCAAGACGGAGATCGACGACATCGTTGAGGAGGCCTACATCCAGCAGGACGGACGGAGCTATCCGACATTTGCATAATAGTGAGGTAGCCCAGTTACGAAGTGCTGCTCGCGGGGCGGAGCCTGCGGAGCGTCCCAGAAGTCCGGGACTGAAGCAGGAGTCCGCTGACACCGAGTAGGCCACACGCAGAAGACGCAGAACGTGGCGGCACTCAAATAGGCTCGCGGCTAGGACCTTTCCGTCCATTCTGGATAGGATATGAGTACGCCGTCATCGACGAGAAATCCTCACGGGACCGCGTCGCCCTCGCCCATGTAGAGATCGACATCTACGACGCATCGTACTACGAGACGCAGCTGGTCTGAGCTGTTGAAACTATACTGTCTCCCTTTGACTGGAATTAGAACGACATCCGACGCGAGCTCAATGGAACACGCGTAGTCGATATCACGGACTGTGCCTGACGAACCCCCTCCCCCCTTTTTCGAGTTGTAAACTCGTGACGACGGGGAGGGGTGAACAGGAAGAGGGACTGCAAAACAGCTGATTGTGGCAGATACACGCGATAGAAGACCTGAACATCCACTTCTCTAACTCACAACTAGAAATGCAAAATTTTATGTTATGCGTTATCTAACCATATCCGTAATAGAGATAAAAGAAACAAATCTTCTAGCTCAGCTAGAAGATTGAAATCTCTGGTTATAGAGAATCTCCTCATGTTGTACATGGTCCCCTTCCCACGAATTATCAGGTTTCATCGCCTCTACGTCCTATTTTGCGAACTCTATTCTCACTCCCTGGCGTCTGGAGTGGTCTGCACCCGACGACTTACAACTCGAAAAAGGGGGGAGGGGGTAGAATGTTCGAGTACACCACACGAACATTACTAACTATCGTATTTGTAAACCTATATTACTCTCATTCGTGAACTTCTCCTACGAGCGTTGTCCTTTCACGACAATTCTGGTGCTTACTACTCGAAAATGGGGAGTGTGATAGGGACCGTTTCACTCTGAGCATCATCCGCAAAATCCAGACTACGTGGATTTGCTTCTATACTCAGTTCGACTCACCTCTACTTACAACTCGAAAATGGGGTGGGTAGGAGATTCAGACTAGGTGTGTTACCGCTCCTCGAAGTCTTACAACTCGAAAACGGGGGATCTGGGTCATCGAGGGATTTCGGTGATAGAGATTCTCGTCGAACCGTTACAACTCGAAAACGGAGGGTGATAGATTCCGAAGACGGTATCCGACTTATTTTGAGAATACAGGGCTGTCGTCGTTAGATAGCCTGTTTTCGCCTGGTTACAACTCCACAAGGGTCCATATTTTTATACCCGGAGTTCGAGGGAGTTCATAATGGAACGAGAGGGACGTAGAGCAGGATCGAATCATCCGGAAGGTGAGGAGGAGCATGAATCCCCCTCTGCTGATCCTGAAAATCCTGAGTCGACGGGTGAGGATGTGGATTCTCCTGATACGTCACAAACGACGTTCGAGACAGGATCAGATCCTACCGATTCGTCTCAAGAAGCATCCAACGGCGACGGTGGCGGCATCTCGATTCGTGATCGGTTACAAACCGAGTCGTCTGGGGGCGTCTTCGCGAACAAAGATCTCGTCCGATCAGACACTATCATCGACGAGGATCGTATCGTCGGTCGTGATTCCCAGCTTGGCCGTGTCGTCGACAACCTAAAACCGGTCCTCCAGAATGAGGGAATCCCCGATATGCTCCTGAGCGGGCCATCTGGAACGGGGAAATCGCTCATCATTCATGCAGTCTGCAAACAGATTGTCGAACTGTGTGAGTCACAAGGCAAGACCTTCGGGGTTCTCTCTATCAATTGCGAGGGGCCGAAGACTGCAGATCGGGCTGTCTATCGGTTAGTCAAAGCTGCTGCTGACGATCTGGGTGTCGAACCCGGTGTTCCTCAAACCGGCGTCTCAACGGATCAGAAGCTCGAGCGACTGTACGAACTCATGCGGGAGTATTACGATGGTGTCATCTTCATTCTCGACGAGATCGATATGCTCGAGGGCCCGTATCAGGAAGCAGAGTACAATTCTCTCATCTACCAGCTTTCACGGGCTCGAAAACTCGCTGACTTTGACGGCCCGATTTCGCTCACGACTATCACGAACTACGCTGATTTCATGAAAGGCCTCAACAGCCGTGCACAGAGTTCCTACAACCCTGATGACATCTTCTTCGACGACTACGATGCGAACCAACTCCGTAGTATTCTCCACAACCGGCGGGACGCATTCAAGCCAGAATCACTCGCAGATGACGTCGTTCCGCTTGTTGCCGCGTTCGGATCCCAAACGCATGGAGATGCACGGAAAGCAATTGATCTGCTCAGATGGGCTGGCGAATTAGCCGAGCGGCGTGGTGCTGACACGGTTACCGAGACTGATGTCCGTGAAGCCCAGGAGAAATACACCGAAAATCGCAAACTACGTCATATTAGCGGAATTTCAACTCAGAAGAAACTCTCTATCTACGCCGTGGCGGCGACTGCCAACTACGCAAGAGAACATCCTGAGTGGATCCCTGCCGGACCTGCGTTCAAGACGTACCAATTCATTGCTGATACGATGGATGCGGATCAGTACAGTCGCGAGACGTTCGTAAATCACGTTACTGAGCAGAGCACGTACGGTGTGTTGGACTTTGAGCGCCGAGGTAAGGGTCGAGGCAGAGGAGTGCATATGTATTTCTCTCTCTCCGAAGATCCGGAAACGATCATGGAGACGATTCGTGAGGATTCCCGGTTCAAAGATCTAGCTCACGAAGAGGCGACTATCAGCGCGGTTGTCCGCGAACGGATGAAGCAGTTCCGGAGCAAGAACTAATCTCTCTCAGATTCTCCCCGCACTTACTACTCGAAAACGGGGAGTGTTCGCGCTCTGGGGGATGCGTTACAACTCGAAAATGGGGGGTGTCATTCTCTGGGTTTTCTCGTTACAACTCGAAAACGGGGGGTGTTCGCGGCCCGGGTGATGCGTTACAGCTCGAAAATGGGGGGTCATTCATTGGGGGCATTTCGTTACTACACGAAAACGGGGGGTGAGTGAGCCAAGAGATTCGACGTGCCGGTTAGATGTACTGTACTATCTCCTCGCCCTCTCCCATTTACAACTCGAAAACGGGGGGTGTGTCCTACGAGTTTCTTGTCGTCGGTGCCATTGATGACGAGGACGTCGTGGAGAAATGACGGAAACGTGAAGGTATGAGTTACCGATTTGTCTCTGTCTACGGCTACTCCTTCACACTCACGAGAGCTTCGGCACATTCAATGAGGTCGTCCTCAGATGACCACTGACAGAGACGTCCAGCATCGTTGAGCATCTCGAAGATTGCAGTCTGCATTCCGCTATACGGGTTGTCGATATCGGTGCCCGTGCCGACTGCGTCCGCATCCAACGAGTCATACTCGCGTTTGAACACGTGGGTCTTCGCGAAGTACTCCTCGAGAGCAGTGAAATAGCCCTGCTCTACGAGGAAGCCGCCTTGAGCGTGTTCGGCGACGCCCACGATGACGTCCGTGTAATCGGCAAGCAGCCGAAACTTGAGGTAGGTGTTCGTCCACTCGCTCCGAATGTCGACCATCAGAAACGCGTACGCACCGGGCTGCCGGTTGAGGCGATCTTTCACGAGCTGGAGACGGCGGATTTCGAGTTTCCCGTAGCTGCCGAGGACGAAGTACGAATTCTCAGCTGAGAAGATCGGTGTGAGCTCAGCAACGCTCTGTTTGAGCGCTTCGTACTCCTCTGGTGTGAGTGAAGCCTCGTGCAGATACTCGTCTGCTTTCTCGGCGAGTTCGTCGACAGTGACCGGCTCCTCACTCATCAGAACGAGAATTCTCTCGTATCCTGCTTCAATGTGACGAACGTATCGGCGACCATATCGCCTTAGACCGATTCGTATTTGGGCGAAACGCTTTTGCACGCACTACTCGAACAATGAGGTAATGAGTACGTCCGACCACACGCCAAGCGACCTGGAGTCCGTTCGGGAGCGGCTCAACGTCGTCACCCAGGAGACGCGCTTCGCGCTCCTCCAGGACATCCTCGGGCATCCGTCGGAATTACCGACGCTGAAGGAACTCGACTACGTCAACCCCAGCAAGAGCCAGACGACGATCCGCCAGCACCTCCAGCAACTCGTCGAGGTCGGTATCGTCGAGGAAGTACTCCTGCCAGAGGACCGCCGGCAGAACGACCTGCCGTACAAGTTCTACGGCATTAGTGAGAGTGGTCGACAGTTCCTCGAGGAGCATAAGCTCCACCGGGCACAAGACACGCTCCGAGAGATCTACGAACGCGTGGAGAAGACCGACAACATCAAACGATACGAGACTGCCCCGCGACCCGAGCGCTAACAGCCCCTCTTTCACTTCGCAGATGGGGTGTCATCCCGAATCACTGGCCATTCGACTGGGACGCTATTTCGGCTACTCGTCGGGATTGACGGGACCCTTATACTTGGATCGGATTTTGTCACCATCCCGCCACTGCCAGTAGTAGTAGCGGTTCTCGTTGATCTCCTTGATCGTGATTGTTGCCTTCGAGGGGACGTCATCGGGAAGGTCTTCTGGTCGCTCTTCGACCTCCTCATCCTCTTCGTTTTCAGCTAGTCGTGCTTCTCGCTCGCGATGTTCGGCGAGTTCCTCGGCGAATCGAGCGATATGCCGAAGCACCTCTGGGGATTGATCATCGAGCTTCGAAACGATGTCAGCTGGGACTTTGTGAGGTGGATCTGGTGGGGAATAGGACATGGGACACAGATCTGTTAACCAACGTTGTTGGCCAGTATCTTAGAATTGTTGGTTAACCCTCCCGTTTACTCAATCGAGAACCTCTCGATAACCGCCACCGTAGTTTCGAGTTTCTGCTGTTGCTCCACCCGTTCTTCGATCTCTTAGTCCAGTTCGCGAATCACCGCTGCAAGTTGATCGACCACGTCCATCGTTTCCGGGAGACGGCTATCGGGACGAGGTACGTTCCCACTCCGAATTTCGAGATCGGTCCGCCGCAGATGCTTGCACCCACCACTCAGGTTCCGCTTCGTGAAATCTGGACACGTACACGTCTCACTCGCGACGTCGACCTCGTAGATGTTCCCTGACTCCGATCGCACCTCGTAGATCCCTCCCTTCTGCAATAACGAGACGTCCATCTCTTCGGTTCGGGCTCGACCAGATTTCGCAAGAGCGGCGTTCTCACTATTGCTGACGCCCTTGAGGAACTGGAGATATAAGACTAGCTGATGAGGTCCCTAAGAGAGCGCGTGATGCTACCAGATACAGAAGCTCGGGCTATGAGGAAGTTTGCTCAAACCTGCTGCACTTGCTGCTCATACCACGATAAGAGCCGATATGCCATCTGCTGTCCAGTTTCGATTTGCTCCCGTTGCTCTTGCGGTGTCACCGCTTCTGACAAGGGTGGAACGATGATACGGATCGACATCGACTGTCCGGTATGGACGATCTCCATTTCGTCTTCTAACAAGGGCTCGTACCGATCCACGAACGCGTCCGGCAGATCTGCGGCGCCTGAAAACTGGAGGTCGACATCCCCACGACCCATCTTGTGAATGAGCTTAACGTCGGTCGGGAGACTTGGCGGATCGAAGCGGACCCAGAGATTCCCGCTCGGGACGCCGTCTGGACGATCCATACCCAGTTCGGGGTAGTTGTCACGCGCAAGTTCCCAGTAGTAGCGGTGGAGTGACGTCACTTCTTCGTCAGGCTCCCGCGTGTAGCCACGACGATTCTGCTCGATCGCTTCAGTTATTAGCACCGCCTTGAAGTCTCCGCGGCGAGAGTCCTGATTCTGAAACCAGTCGCAAACGGCCTCGTACGTCATGGTCGCATCGGCGACCTTGGTTCGGTCCGTCCCTACTACGTACGCTTCTGGCGCGACTAACCCGGTGACGAACTCATCCCACTCATCGGTCGTCGCTTTCTCACCTCGGCGCCGATACCGTTCGAGCTGCTCGTCCTGAAAGATCGCATCGATCTTATTCTCGATCAGAACGAGAAGACGCGTCCCGTCGCGCTGAATCACGCCGAACTCAATATCGGACTCGCCCAACTCCGAATCGGAAACCGAGTGCCATACCCCGACGAATTCCTCGACTGAGTCCGGCGACTGGCCGAGCTGGCGAAGAAACCACGCACGAAACGCCGGAGTGACAGCCAATTCTTCCACGAGCAGTAGATCGACGTCACGTTCTCGGATCGCCTTGAACGGCTGCGAAGCGGCTCGCATGCCCGTCCTATCACACGAACTTACCTTATTTCTATCCTGTATGACCGGTACAGGACGGAGAGTAACCAAGTTTGAACGATCAGAAAATTGGCGAGCCTGGCACCAGATGTGCATGGTCGGGCTGTGATGACTCGAATTGCTGTGTTCGAAATCGGAGGATGCCGGATTTCAGCCAAAGAGAACGGTGGCATAGAGGCTCCGAGTCGGTCACCTCGGTTCTAATAATAAACGGGTGGTCGTTTAGTGAGTGGTGAACTCATCCTCTCTATTCAGCACACTGTTTCCATCAGATTCAAAAATTTACATGGAGCCGACTGCAACTAATGTTCCAGAGGTTGTCGGAATCGTCACTCCACAAGTAACCCAATGATCTCCTGAGCGGTGGAGCTGATTCGACCGAGGCGCTCTTGAATCACCTCCGAATCATCACCCTGCCACGTAGCGAGATAGAACGCAGAACCACTCGTGTCGAGTCCGAAATATCGACCGACGATGTACGCGACGGCTTCTGCTTCGACCTCGCGTTTTGCCCGTTCGGGTTTATCGTCGATATCGAAGTGGAGCAGCGCGTGAGCGTACTCGTGAATCAGCGTGACCGCGAGATCTGCGTGGTTCGATCGGGCTCTCGCTCCGACGACTGGCTGGACGTCGTGTAGGCTCCGATACTTACAGACCCCTTTCGCGTCGCCATGGTCCCAGTCGTCGGCATCGACGATGCGTACCGTCACACCGAGTTCATCAGCTGCCTCTTTGAGTGCTGGCACCAGGTCGTTGGCGTCGCCAAACGCTGCTGTCTCCAGTTCGGGAAGCGGTTCTCCGTCCGTCTGGGATACGTCGAAGACTGGTGCTGGTTTGAACCCGACGAGGCCTTTCGACCATTCATCCGGCGGCGTCTCGTCGTACTCACAACCGATGTTCTCGTGGTAGCTCGGCGAATTCTCACACTCGGGACATCGCTTAGTGATGATCGGTGCCCAGATCCAGATGGCCTGTTCGCCTTCCTGGACGTGCCGATCGAAATCGTTCCGCCATGTGTTGTAGCCTGCGACCTTCGTTGCCTCGGCACACTGGAGCTTGATGAGGAGCGTGTTTTGGTGCGAATAGTCGTGGAAACGACTCTGGACGTCTAACCACTTCTGGAACTCCTCACTTGCTTGTGCGTCGTTGACGTGGTCGACGAGTTCGTCAACCCATTCTTCGATGGTACTGTGCATCTCGTCGTGTCGGGTGTCAGAGTCGCCGAACGACACCACTGAGTGGTCACTTGTCGCCATGAATTCTCTCGCGAGCACCCCAAACTGGAATGCCCCGCACCCTTTGGGGGCAGAAAAACTCTCCTAAGCAAAATGGAATCAGCCGGTGATGGCCTGACCCTTCTCACGGTCACAGAAATCTGTGTGCGAATGAGCTAGTGCAACGCGGGTGGGGTGTAGACACTGGCTTCGCCCATTATTTCCTCAAGATGGTTCCGAATACGGTGGGTGAAGTAACACTCGTGACAGCAGTACCCACAAACGTCCCCAGTATCGTATTCCGCGACGAATGGGCCACGCGATCTCGTCCAGACATCGTCCTCACACTCGGCACAGACCGACGAGTGAAGGTCGGCTGGCGTCGGGGGCTGATACTGTATCCGTCCAACGCACTCAGTCGATTTCTCCGGCCAGACACCCTGATCTTCCCAAAACGAGCGCACGTGCCCAAGTCCATGACGGACTGTTGCTCGGACCGTCATGTGGTCGGCGTCGCGACCGCTGTCGTCCCACCCACTATCCGTCCAGAACTCGCCGAACTGCGCTCCGCGATGCAGCCCGTTCCAATCGAGGCCGACGATGTCAGCTGGTGGGTTGCCTGTCAGCGTCGGCTGCGTCAACTGGTCGACAACTACAAGTTGTTTGGGAGGGCTGCCTCCGAGGATGTGGACTCGACGACCGCGCCAGTCGATCGGGTCTGAGAATTCGTGTGCTAAGATATCCGCATAACCACGCGAATAGCCGACGACGATGTCGTCTGGAATCTCTTTGAGTGCCGCGCTACACTTTGGAACGATAACGAACTCCGTCTCTGGAACCTGCTCTTGGAGGTCTCGCACTGCCCGAACGTACGACCGAGCTTCTGCAGTATCGTAGGCATCGCCGATGATGCCGACATCGGGCTTGTGTTCGAGGACTCGCTCCGTGTAGCGCTCCAGATCTGGATTTCTGAAGTCGTTATCAAGCATGCCCACTGGCAACTCGAGGTCGAGAAACTGCCGTTGTTGGTAGCTGCAGTCTTCTCGAAAGCCGGTAAGAAATCCGAGGTTCAACGCGTCGATGGCGAACGGGACGCGATGGAGAAATGCCACATACTCTGCCTGTCGAGCGTCGGCGTAGGTGTTTGTCGTGCTGTCACTGGTTGCGCCGGAAAAGTCGTGAATGGACACAGGGAGTCACCTGCGAGACACCGCCGCCCCGCAGCTCTCAGGGGCGGAAAAACACTGCCGCGGGATGTGTTAACCAACAAAACCAGAATCAGCCCGCTCTGTTGGTTACTCCTCGAACAAGCAGCGAGCGGCCGCCTCGTTGCCGGTGAGCCTCTGCTGAGTTTCGTCAATATCTGCGAAGAGAGTCGACTGGTCGCCCTCGGATGAACTGGTCACTTCCGGTCGGTCGTCGACGCCGAACTCGCTCGCCGCAGGTTGATCACGTCGCGACTCGCGGTCACGATGGTCGACCTCTGCACCGAAGTCTTCGAGCGAGGTTTCGACGCTCGTTTCGGTCATTTCGAGCTGGCCGTCGTTTCCAAAGGCTGTCTGCCGATGTACTGAGATGTCTGGTCGTTTGCTCATAGAATCGAGCCTCCAGCCATCTGAGGCTCGAAAAATGTCTCGCGGAACCAAGACCTCAGAGAATCTATCCACAGACGCGGACAACTACTCTGCTGACTACTGAGCCTGATTCACTCCTCTTGTGTTCGAATCTCCTGAGCCCGGTGTTCGAGCCGTCGGAGAATCTGTACACGCTCTTGATTCGTATTCTCGTAGGCGACACAGGCTCGAAGCGTCGTCATATCGCAAATGGTCGCGATGCCCGCATCGATGAGGTGCGTGGTCGGTGCTTCGAGACGCTGCTCGGGTGTCAGGCCGGTTGCTGCCGTTGACTCGTTGCTCATTGAGTTTCGCCTCCAGCCATCTGGAGGCGCGAAAAACCAGCTCTTTGAGCGCCCTACTTTGCCTTCCTGTCGGGCTGAATTTGCCGAACGTCCTCAGCGAGATCGTGCAGATACGCTCGCAGCGTGTCCATGTCTTCGCGGGCCTCTGCAAGCGTTCGTGCCTTGACTTTAGCCGTCAGCTCGTCCTGGTCTCTCGTCGCCGTTCCACGTTTCAGCTTCACCGTCAATGAGACACCAACGTCGCTGCGCTCGACGTATTCCGTCTGGGTTGCTTCCTCTCGATTCGGCTTTGTCGCTGTTGGGTTGTCGTCAGTCATTGCTTCACTGCGTGGGGTCTCTGTCCCCCGGACCCCTTTGGGGGTTGAAAAATCCCCTGCGAATCTATCGACTCCTTGAAAGCCAGCCTATTCAATCGGCGAATCGAGTCAGTTCCACAGACTCAGGCTACCGGCTGGAGGAACATGACGTTCACACGCCCAACAGCATCGAAATCCCGGAGCTGATACACTAACTCACGAATCCGATTTGCGGGACCAGTACAAAAAATGGTCTCCAGACACCAGTCCCCGTGATGCATGTGTTGAGTCGTTCCAATGATGTCCTCGAACTCGTGTTGAATTGTATGGAGTTCTCCGATGACAAGTGTGTGTTCGTAGTCGAACGCTATTGCCGCAACAGCTTCTCCTTCAATCTCTTCTAACCGAGTGTGGCGCTCGATGTATTCTTGCATCGCTTCACGGACTGCTCGTGACCGTGACTCCATCCCCTCGGAGTTCCACGTCTCGTCGAAAGAATCGAGTACCTCCTGTGGAACGTTGAGGCTCGTTCGCATATGCGACCTTCCGTTGAGAGCTACTTAGGACCCTGTTATTACGATTCCTCAGAATCAAAATAACGGAACGTAATTGAGTCTCTCTTATCGATGTCCGAATAATGGGTCGTCTCTCTGGGTCTATCTGGAAAGAATCAGCACGTGGGAGTATCATCAAATACTATCTCTACAAGTCCACCAAAGCGGTCGAATTCTACCGGCCGATTATGTATCTCTTCTTCCTGGCACAGGGACTCAGCTTCACGCAAATCGCCGTCCTCGAAGCGATATATAATCTAACAACATTGGTCGGTGAAATACCGACGGGGTACATCGGGGACCGCGTTGGTCGACGGAACAGCCTCCTTATCGGGACGGTGCTGATCGCGGTAACGCTTCTGGGGATTGGCCTTTCTGAGTCGTTTTTCGCGTTGGCGGTTCTCTATGTCTGCTGGTCTGCGGGGTACAACTTTAGATCCGGGAGTGAGGATGCGTGGTTATACGACACGCTCACAGACGACCTTTCGGAAGACGAGTTCGCACACGTACGAGGGCGAGGAGAATCTGCAGCGCTCGCGGTTGGTGCTGGTGCAGCCATTGTTGGCGGGTATCTCGGGAGTATCGATCTCTCGTACCCGTGGTTCGTCGCAGCTGCAGTTACTGGGTTCGGCGCCGTGGTACTGCTCACACTAGACGAACCTGAAACGTACAAAAAGACAGACACGGACGAGTTGAGCTTCCGCCGAACCGTTGGTATCGTCAAGGAGGCGCTTTCCGAGCGGAATCTCAGGGCATTCATTCTCTATTATTACGTCCTCTACGCCGCTGTGACGTACCTCGTATTCGTTTTTCTCCAACCAATATTCCAGACCGTCGTTGTCGATTTAGGGGTCTCCCCTGAACAAGTCGAATCACTTCTGGGATGGTTCTACGCAGCGTACAGTCTCGTCGGCGCGGTACTCAGCTACTATACCGGTGCGATCAAGGACTTCATCGGTATCCAGACGTGGTTCATCATCCTGCCATTCATCGTCGGTGCAGCACTGGTCGGGATGTATTTCGTTCCGATACTTGCGCTGCCGACCTTCCTCGTCGCTCGAGGGCTCTCGGACGTCACACGGTCGTTCGCTGGACAGTACGTTAATAACCGAATCGAAACGCTCGGACGCGCAACTGTGTTGAGCGCTATGGCGATGGTCAGCGGCTTAGCCGTCATTCCATTTCAACTTGGAAGCGGTGTTCTCTCGGACTATGTGTCTCCACTGTTTGCGCTAGCTGTCGGAGGAGTTGTCCTCATCGTTGGTTCTGGAGTAATTCTTTCGTGGGAACTCCCTGTAACCGAACAATGACATTACCGGAGGCTTCGAAAAACGAAGGTTGAATGCTGGATTATTCCTCTTGTGAGCGGATTTCGTCGGCTTGTTGTTTGAGCCGACGAAGGATCTGAACACGTCCCCGATTCGCATTCTCGTAGGCAACGCAGGCTCGTAGTGTCTCCATGTCGTGGATCGTCATGATACCGGCGTTGATGAGTCGAGTGTTTGGTGGCTCGAGACGCTGTTTTGGCGTAAGACCGCCCGATTCTACAGATTGATCTGATGACTTACTCACTGATGTTCGCCTCCGCGCTTTTGAGGCGAGAAAAAACGGCTATAGGTTGACCTGCTTCCGTGACCGGCTATCAGTTGCACGTCACGCATTCAGACCCCACCAAACATCGTCTTCGACTGCCTGCAGTTCACGTTCTGCACGCCTGACGCGGTCACGTCCAACGAGTTCAATCGCCGTTTCTCGGTCGATTTCGTCGTTCACGTACCGTGAGAGGATGAGGTCTTCGACACCGTGTTCCAGCACCTATTCGAGGATCTCCGATTCGGGGATACCTCGCGCTTCCGCGATTTCTTGGACCTGTTCGGTGAGATCCCTAGCCATGTCTACACAATTGCTCTGCAATGACCTAACCGTCTGTGGATACTCTGTTGGCAGTCTAGGTTAGTTTGGACAGTAGTTCGCGTCAATGTTAACGTCGTCATACATACGGTCGAGCATGTCGAGTGCTGACTGGAAGTGCGCGTAGTGCTCGTTTGCGAATGCTACGGTTTCTTGGAGGGAGATAACGGGCCGTCCGTCGACCATCTCGGCCTCGATCTGTGCCTCCGGCTCGAGGACCACCTGTATCGGTCCATCGAGGTCGTCAGCGGGCTGGCGCTCCTCTGCAGTCGGGATTCCAAACCGGTCGAAGAACGCCACCCAGGCGTCGAGGTCGGACTCGTGGACGGCGATGAACAGCGAATAGTCCTCTGGGTCGCGAGCGACCTGGTAGCCACCGCGAGTCCAGACATAGACCGCATCGATGCCGGTGTAAGCATACTCCATCCCTGCGAACTGCGGGATGACGTACGCTTCCGGGATAGATGGCGGCGAGATGACTGCTGAGGCCGTCAGGAACTCGAGACCGGCGTCCCGAATTGTCTGGTCGACGACCTGGAGGCCGTCATCGTATTCGACGTATCCCGCTTCCTCGATACGGTTCACGACGCGCCGAATCGTCTCCCGGTTCTCGTCGATCTTCCGTGCGACACCGGAGATGGAATCACCTGAGTCGAGTGCAAGGATGACCTTGAGTTCCTTCTCACCGCACACTACGTACATCCTATAGTTGCACAATTATGTGCAACGCTCTAAAGAAGTACTATTCGTGTGGGTCTGCTGGCTGGATTTGGCGAGCGTCTTCGGCGAGGTCGTGGATGTACTCGCGAAGTGTCTCCATATCATTGCGGGCGTCTTCCAGCGTTTTCGCCTTCACCTTGGCTTTGATCTGGTCTTCATCTCGGGTCCCGGTTCCGCGTTTGAGTTTCACGGTCAGCGAGACACCAACATCAGTGCGTTTGACGTGCTCTGTTCGCTCCGTTTGATCTCCGTTCATTGCCGATTCTGCCGAGTCAGTGGCTGGTTGCTTCGAGTCAGACATTATATTCCCACGAGGACTATTGGAAGGTCCTCGCGCCCCTCCCGAGGGCAAAAAACACGATTCTATCAGACGCCGTCCTTGGGTTATCCGTGCAGCTGTAACAGGCAATTTCACTGTCCTGCAGACGCTGGGAGAACCTCTGGGCCGGTCACACCAAGGGCGGACTCAATCTCGCTACCGGTGAGTCGCCAACGCTCTGTGGGACCGGCGCACTCCAGTTGACTCACAATTTCGTTCTTGAACTGGGTGTAGTGCGTTAGCGCAAATTCTTCGTCCTCGGTGTAGTCGAGCAGGAGCGCGAGTGCGAGCTGCGCTGGCCCACTCCCACTGTATCCCCATTCGAACCCCGAGGGACTGTGGTTTACCAGCTTGAGGCTTCGGTCTGGAGTGAGGCGTTCCTGTTTAGGTAGCTTCTCCACGACGGCACGCCCTCGCTGTCGGTAGCCGACGTAGACGATATCGCGGTCACTTCTCTGGCTTCTCTGTTGGAGCGACTGTGAGTTGATAGTTCTACTCATGGGTCTGTTCGAAGGTACTCGTTCGAGCACCCCCGCACCCCTCAGGGGGTGAAAAACTTGTTGCAGTCCCTGAGTTGCAGTTGCCCTTGAACGAGCTAACCAACACCACCGACTATACGTTGGTTAATCCGTGCTCGGTGGATGCTGTACTCGCGGAAGAATCTCAGCGTTCGGCGCCGTAGACGATCGCCGAGCGGCTTTCGAAGCCGCATTCTCGACACTCGAACCACCGTTGTACCTTGGCGCCGTCAGCACTCTTCTGGCAGACGACGACGTTGTCATTCGGGCATTCAGGGCATATAAGGCGGGGATTTGGACGTTTTCGGAGTCCATCACGAAGTGCATCGGCCTCTTTCGTCTTGACGCCCCGCGACCACACTGGGTAGCCTTCAACGAGGATCGCCGCACGCCACTTGTGAACGTACGAGTCCGGGGCGCGGTGGAGGACTGCTCGGGCTCCAGTCTCCATATTTCGATACTCAAGACTCGGGGTCCGGCTCTCTTGGGTCCAGTTAGGAATGGATGGCATGGTGAAGTCCTCCTTAGAAGTGGACGTCCGCTGGAACGATCCAGAGGTCGTCACTCTCGTCGACGATGCGATCCAGCTGGTTTCGGTGGCGAATCCCGCAACCGTGTTCGTCGTGCAAGAAGATCGAAGGGCCGTCGTAGGCACCGACTTGATGGAAGGCGTGCCGGGCGAGATCCTCATCACGCATTATTTCGTCATCACTGAGTTCGTCGAGTGCCTCCCGTACTCGATTGAGGTTCCGCTGGAACTCGCTCTTCGTCGCGTCCCAACCGCGCTCCAGGAGTTCCTGACCTTCGTCAGAGTCTACGCGCGCTGCAACTGGGAGGTCGCCCCAACGGGCTTTCCCTGCCACCATCGTGCCTTCTTGATCGAATGTGACGTAGTAGTCAAACACGGCGCCAGCGTGTGGGTCGGCCCCAATCAGTCGATCGAACACTGCTTTACCAGTGGCCACTGCGTCGTCTCGCGTCGATGCCTCTACCAGAGTGTAAATGACTATGTGCATCGGTTTTCACCTTCGTCTGCCGACGCACGCGACTGCACACTGCCTCGCTACGTGATGCGCCGGCACCCATCGCCGGCGCTCAAAAAATAGTACTGACGACGCTGACTAGGCGCTCTCGAACTCCGACTGGCAATCTTCCTTCATGGCGGTGATCGTCAAGTCTCCGATCTCGTAATTGTCCTTGAACTCAACCGAGAACGTATCCGAGTTGTAGGCGGCGTAATATGCGCGATGTCGCTTGACGTGTTGGCCGAAATAGGTGCACTGCCCATCGTGTACGGGCGACGTCGAAGTAAAGACGAGTGTTGTTGAAACCTGTTGTAGTTCGATAGATGTTTCGTTTGTTCAATGTGAAGGCTGCGATGCCTTAATATTCAAAGAAGCTCTTGGGAGGCCAGTATAGAAGCTTCACATATATCATATCACACGATAAAAAAATATTTAACTCAGGTATCAGATGGTAGTACATGAATTCTATACGTGTTACCGTGCTGGTGGTAATACTGGTTGTCATTAGTGGATGTGGAGGCATCCATGACTCGCCCCAGCCTCCGACAGTAACAGGATCGAATTCAGCTGCAGATCATCAGACATCGCCTCCAACGACGAGTGTGCCCGATAACCCAGTCGTTCTCCGGGGAGGTTCTCTCCCACTGAATGAAGATGTTGTGTATCTTCGAACTAATGAGTTGCTCGGTACAGACCCATCTCCAACAACGGTTTCTCGAGTGTCTCGCAATCAAAGTGTCATAAGTTCCTGTTATCAGACGCAATTCTTTAAGCGAATGGACGCTCCTTGTGAATATAATGGTGAATATCCCCCCGTAACAGGACGTGTTTCTCAAACTTCGTCCGGGGTGACCATACAAACGACAGATAGCGCTTCAGCAAGCGAGATAGAGTCAGTATTGGCTCATGAATTCGTCCACTCAATCCAATCAAAGCAGGGGATTTCGTACAACTCGCTGAGTGGTCCCAAGACGACTGATGGAGCAGCAGTGCGACGAGCTCTCATTGAGGGTCAAGCGGAATACATAGAGCGTGAGTACGAGTTGGAATATCTCGGAAAATCCGATAGAGACGCATACAGGCAGTATCAAAATCACCGTGGCTATCATCAAGCTGGAGTGTATTATTTTGGCTCAGAGTACTTCGAGACACACTCGAAATCAACTCAGAAATCGTGGGAAATCTTCGAGGAACCCCCAAATACGACGGAGCAAATCATTCACCGTTACCGTGCCAATGAACATCCACCAGTCGATCTGAATGTGGAATTAGAATCAAACCGAAGCCAGCAATACTCCAAGTCAGATACTCTAGGAGAGCTAACGACGAGAAATCTTCTGAAGTCAAGGCTCAGTGAAGAAGAAGCAGCTACAGGAGCAGAAGGATGGGGAAATGACAAGTTATATGAACTGGACGGCGAGGATGGAAGTCAAGAGTATATTTGGGTCAGCCGCTGGGACGACGCAGAGCAAGCGGAAGAGTTCTCGGAAGCACTTGAACGGTACTTAGGAAAAATAGCGGATGACAGCTCAGTCGGGACCTTCGAGACCGAAAATACAACATACTATGTGAAGTCCCCAAAACCCGACACAGTAGTCCTCATCGTTGGCTCTAAAGGTAGAGAATATCAGGTAGATACCAGCACTGAAGACACAGTCCATATCGAGATCGATTGAGTGAGTTTCGAAGAAATATTTCCACCGCTCAAGGGTATCGCAGTTTCGGAGGATGGTCTACTTTCAGAACATATTCCCTTTTATCGAGGATCTATAGGGCGAGTTAACATGCGAAGTACAGAATATCTGTAGCTCTGTTGAGTGAGTATCATAAACTAGGTGACTTCTGCTACAATTTTGCAGCGTTGCTACTCACGAAAGGCTGACCAAATCCATTTTGCTGCTCAATCTGGCGGGATCAGCGCTGAAGCAACCAATTCAACGCATTCACCTGCGGTCAAAAGGTCGGAGACGACAGTCTTCATTGAGCTCTATTGAAATCCTCAATCGGTGATAGGTTTCAGGAGCCGTGTTGCATACAATGCGCAAATCGGTCAAAATCTACTACGAGAAACAGCTGTTTCTTTAGCCGAACATTTTGTGTCAGAACCCTCGCTGTTGTCCTCCTTTCACCACCCGATTTATCGTTGCGATAGCGAATGCGGTGACCAGTATCGCCGACACGAACCACGCCCAGATTGGGATGAATAGGTTGCCTCTTGTTTCTACGATCCCACCCAATGCTGCGACAAGAACGAGGCCAATGACCGTCAGACCTGTTGTTACTGCTAGTTGGAGGTTTCCAGTACGGTACGAGTAGAAACCTGCACCGACCACGCCAAGACCGACTATTACTGCGATGACTTGCAGGAGTCTGATTACGAAGGCCATAGGGCCGCTGGACTTGGGGAGTAAAAGGAGGGGAAGGACGGCGACGAGAATCCCGAGGGCGATGACGGCGAGAGGGATTCTGTTATCGGGGGTTGAGACATACTCAATTGTGCCTGTCGTCCGTTTCACTAAATGTCTTGTGTGCGCTTGCTGAATACATCCTTTATGTTCAGCACGCCACTCCTATCATTCTCAGAGGGTCTCAACAAGCTCGACGGGGAGAGAAGCTGGATTGAAGCTGCTCGACCGAGCCATTCCTTAGGATTCGGCCGTGACGTTAACTTTCTCCGAAGCACCTGGTCGAGTGGGCAGTCAAACCTGCTCCAGAAGCGTCGCGGCCCCAGTGATTCGCTCCCAATCGACAGAATCCAGTTGCTTGATCCCGATGTTATTGAGGTTGCTGAGTGCGCGATGCAGCCGGTAGCCCGGTGTGTCTCGTTGATCCATGATGTACGCCTCCGCCGACTTCTGGCGCAGAAAAACGAGGCAGGGGTGCTGATGCCTCCCACCAAAGTCCTACATCAGGCTTAACCAATAACTCTGGGTAACTACATTTTATGTTGGTTAATACGTGGTCCTGCTGAGTATTCTACTGGGGACTTGGTCCGTGACGAGGTGACTGACACACCTGGCACTCCCACATTGGCTGGCCCGACCACTCGTCATCTGGGAGCGACTCGAACTCCTGGAACTGATGTTTAGTCATTCGACCGCACTCGCGACATTCAAGACGAGCTTTTGAGGGAGCACTGGGTTGACGATTCTCGGAATGGTCGTCGACGGAATGCTGGAGTGCAATGGCTGGCACCAACCAGACGTCGTTCTCGGCGCTCTCAAGTAGGACTGTAAGCCGATCTCCCTCACGAACGTTGCGGCCTCCCTCATCGTAGAGGAACGTCGTGTGCGCCCCATCACTCCGCGACTGCGTCGACTCTGTCTGTCCCGTCCGTTCACACGCGGCTGTGAGTAGCCGTTCACCGCTTTCAGAGGTGACTCGAACTGCTTCGGGGATCGAGGGCCACTTCTCGGTCAGCTGTGCAGCGGGCTTTGTATCCCGGTCGTAGATCAGCTGGCAGTCGTCAACCGCTGGATCCCTATCGGCCTTCGTGAGGAGCGTGGCTGCAGCAGCACCCTTCGCGACGGCAGCGTAGAACGTCGACGCTTCGACGAGCAGATGGACGACGTGGAGTAGTGTCCACTCAGTATCCGGGGTACGACTATCGTTACTGGTTCCATCCAGATGATTCGAGAGGCAGAACCGACACTTGGTACGGTTAGCAGGAATCGAAGCACCGCACGAGGAACACTCGCTCCGCGCCGATCTCACTCGATCAGGATACGATCCGAGCCCTTCCTTTCGCTTTCGTTCTGCTCGTTCAGTGTTCCCCCGTCCAGAAAGCCCGTCGTCGGGAACGTGGGTCGATTCGCCAAGTGGTCGTAGTTCCTCAAAATCAGAGTAGTGGTCCCTCATCTCTTGTGGATGGCTTCCCTCGTAATGGTATTTGAACTCATGCTCCCCTTCATTACGAAATCACTGCGACGACCACAGTGTCTCTATGCGTTGCTCTATTGCCGTGAGGACGGTGGAGTATACTTCGAGTGGATGGAGCGACGGGAGTTCGAGGTCGGTAATTTCGGTGGCAGTCGGTGGCTTGTGGAAGTGCAACCGGGTGTTGTGCGTGTTCGGATGCCGGTCCCAGCGACACTCCCAGCGTTCCCCGTCCTCGTGCTCTTCGACGTAGTGGACCGAGAAATCGCCAGTCGTGAACCATCGGATGTCGAGACGGGCCGCTGTTACTGTGTCAGGATATCGCCCAGCGTCGAGCAGTCCACGAAGCAGTCGAGGTTCGTATGAATCCGGATCGAACGCAGTCTCGGCGACGAGTGAATCCGACGAAAGGTGTCGCTCCAGCAGGCGCAGCGTCTGTCGATCCGGTGGGCCCGTCGAGTGTGGGGCCGGATCCTTCGGTGGCTGACTCATTTAGGCCGGAATCAGATGCCCGTCATTCTGGGAGAGCTGGCGAGCAAGTTCGTACAGCCGGATATCTCGAATCACGCCCTGCCACTCACTGACTGCGGTCATCCGCTCGTGGATGGTTTCGTGACTATCGTGATCAAACACGTTGACAGCCGTTGGGTCCGTCGTCTCGAACTGCGCTTCGTATTCCGTTCGCTGGGCTTCGAGCGCCTCCACGCGGTCGATGATTGCTTCGATAGGGAGCTCGGTTGCGATTCGACTGGCGTCCTGCCATTCGAGATACCCCTCGTTTCGTTCGTATGTTGCCGGGCGGCTGTCTCTATCGGCTCGAGCGATGCTCATCTCCGCCAAGCGGTCGAGGTGCTTTTTCGCGGCGTTTGGAGAGCAGTCTGCAAGCTCAGCGATTTCGGTGTACGCAGTCGGAGACGTAACTCCGAGAACGACGTCGTAGACACGACCAAACGTGTCTGTCCCTGTCTGCCACCGGCGCTGAGTATCATCGGATGTGGGGGCCGGATCGAACTCGGTCATACGTATCTGTAGGCGGCCACTCTCAATATATCTTCGGATTGTTCAAATATGTGCAGAAGGGTGCTGTGTTGGGTTACTGGGAAGGCAGGGCCAGTCTTGTTCAATCACGTAGTATTGCGACTGCCTTTCCGACCTGCCGGACGTGTTCACTCCGCTCCAGATCGAACTCCTCGGCGAGATAATCGGCCGTCTCTGTGAGCGTCATGGTTGAGTAACTCCTCTCTCAGCGTATGAAGTTGATGTTCTTAAAAATCGGCTCACACCGCGTTGAGTTCGTCTCTCCGGGCACGAACGGTCACAGCTGACATCCCTGCAGCATCCGCAACTCTCTGTTGTGTGAGTGACCTTCCGTGTTCCTGTGCAGCTTTGTATATGCAGGCCGCCGCGACGCCACTCGGACGACACCCGTTTGAAATAGCAGTTTCTCGATGGTGCTTCGAGAGTGCCACTGCTCGACGCCGGATGGCGTCTGAAATGCCAAGTTCTGACGCGAGACGGGGGATGAATTCACTCGGGCGAACCGGCTGAGTCGGGAGCCCAAGTTCTGTATTCAGCGTCTTGTACGCATTCGGGACTCTCGATTGTTCGACGCGTGCTGCGTCAACGACGTCGTCGAGTAACCGCGAGTGGCCGTTACAGCGACAGGCCCCGTACACGCTAGCTGCAGCTATCGCTTCGATTGATCGGCCTCGAAGTAGGTCTTCATTCTGAGCACTCCGGAACAGTTGGCACGCCTGATCACGGACCGAACCTGAAAGCTCGAGGACGCTTGCGATTCTTCGAACTTCACCCAGGCCGTGTGCGAGGTTTCGCTCGGCTTTCGACTGGAACCGACCACGAGTCTGTTCACGCCGCATTCGGGATCGCCGCTGGCGCTTTCGTCCGGAGAGTTCGTTCCCGTTTGCATCTTTCCAGCGACCGATCTCGGTCGAAAGCCCTCGGTCATGACGTGCCGCGGTCAGTGGAGAGCCCGTCCGCTTTCGCTGGTCCTGATCGTGAGTCCTCCATTCAGGACCGTGGTCGATTCGTTGTTCGTCAATAACGAGTCCACAGTCTTCACAGATAGTTTCGACCGAGTTGGTAGTGACCCGGCCATCGCACTCCGGACATGGGTTCGTGCTGGAGTTTGTCTGGACGTCCTCGTCGAAGCTTGTTTCGTAGGTATCTCTCGTCGCCATGTTTTCTCACCAATTATCGAGATTCGCCGATACGGCGAACCCCTCACCCATTGAGGGGAAAATAAACTCCGGCAAATCAGATAGGCACTTTCTCCGGGACTTTGAACCCTCTCGACTGGTCTATCTCGAATCTCTCTTTCACCAGAACTTCTACATACGTCTCTCTGGATGGCGATATATGGACTATCAGCGGGTTTTAGATGAGATTGCGGAGGCGTTCATCGAGAGGCCATTGGATTTTTTGCTCGAACAAGATCTCCAGACCCGCGTGGCTGAGATTCTCCGACACGAACTTCGGAATCGGGATTACCTCTATGCTGACTTCGCTGATGCATCACTCACGTATAGCAGCAATAACATGGCGAACTACAAACTCCCGTATCCACAGGAGATTCAGCAGACGGCGGAAGGGATTGAAAACCCGATATCTCGAGTACATACGGAGGTAGCTGTTCAGGATCATCTCACCGCTGCGGACGGATGGCGGGAACAGATCGACGTCGTGGTATTCCGCAACCAGCTGGAGAACGCGATTGAGTGGAATGATGGGTCGAATCGGTTCGATCCAGAGGACTTCGAAGCTGCGATAGAGCTGAAGTACATCAAGAACAAGAACTACTTCCCGACGCACTCTGGCGTCGACGATCTTGTGGAATCATTGAAAACAGACTCCAACAGTATTGAGTCTGATTTGGAGGAACTTGCTGCACTTCCCGATCACACTGAGACGTTCCTTGTCATCTTCTCAAACTACAACTACCTCTATCAAGGACCAGTGCTCGATACGTCTGAGACGAGGAAGAAGAAATACACACGAGTTGGTGATGCTATGTGTGATTGGCTCAGAGCAAATGCGGGAGATACCCATGTTCTGTACGCTCAGCCGCTCCATTCTGAGTGGATCACTGACCACGACTAAATTCTGGATATCGAACTGCCCGTAATTGTCCCGACGCCAGTGTAAATACCCCTCGACAAGAATGGTTCAAATCAATGGAACTGACACGCAACAAGACGATTGACGATCTTCTGACTGGCTCTCCAGGTCCATTCCGAATAGAAACGTCAGAGGAACGGGGGCAGCGAGTGTTGAATGGCCTTCGCGAGACGGTTGCGAAATCAGAAGCCGAAGCTGAGTTTGCATTGGACAAAGAGTACTGGGTCCGGTACTATCTTGAGGGACATAGCGAGGCTTACGGCTTTGAAATTGCTGGTGACCTCGACAAGGAAATGAGAGGCAGACGCGGCGACTATCGAGTCATCTATGAGGAGCAGGATATGGTGTTGGAAGTTGAGAAAGACCTGAAGAACTTCTTCGAACACGGGCACGAAACCGAAGGGGCGGTTGGATGGGATGCGCCGGGGAGTATTGACCTCGTCTTTGCTGTCACCGACAATGACGATCGAAAAGAGGAGTTCGGCATCCCGGTCATCATTGCAGCTGACTATGATCGTTCTGAGCTCGAGGAGCCGACATTCGAGCAGTGGTACAATCGCGTTAGAGAGCTCAAGTCTGTCAAGGAGGCATTCGTAATGAGTCTCCTCTCGGCAGTCTACTGGGAATATACGAAGGGAATCCCGACGGTGTGGGAAGTCCAGAAACGAGCCGGGGAGATCGACTCGACGAGCCGCGAGTACCTTTCCGCGATACATGAGAATCTCTGGACTGCCGTCGCAAATGGGGTGAACGATGTCCTATTCAACCGAGAGGTCGCGATCCAAGAAGGCGAAGAATTCGCTGACCTCAAATCGAAGGCCATGTCGCTCGTCCAGAATGGGTACTCTGAGACGTCTGAGTGGGAATGCCCTAATTGCTCAGAGCCGTTTGTCTTAGTCGGCACCCACAAGCGGATCTATGAACCGGATTTCGGGACTATGACTGAAGGGCAGTGGGCTGAGCAGCAGGCTGCTCAAGAAGGTGGGTTCTTTGAGGAAGGTGTCCACGGGGAGACGCTCACAGCAATGTACTGTTTCGATTGTCTGATTGGTGGAGTCGCAAGTGCTCTCGATGCTGAGCCTATGCTGTTTGACAACCGGACTGAGGTCGAGTTCAAGTAACGACTGTCTCTCGAGCAGACCCCATCATGTCCCCGAGGTTGTGGCTGCGCGCGCAACGAAGTGAGCACGTAGCGGTGGGTGGGGGGGTGGGGTTTGGGTTGGTCCGGCACGTAGCAAAAAAGAAGGGTTCGATGACCGGCTACTCCCACCACCGACCGCGCTCGGGGAAATTCACTGTGGTCCAGCCGGTCAGCGCCACCGAGACGCGCCCGTTGTACCAGTTCTTCGCCGCTCCACGAATACGAACGTGCTCTCCCTCCTCAATCCAGGGTTGGTCGCTCGCAACCCAACTGGTGAACTTCGTCCGTCCACTTTCGTCTTCGATGAGTCCCACTTGAGAAATGGCTGAACTTGACGGCTCCCACAACTGCGTCACAGTCCCCTCGATGCTCACCTCTTTGCGATTGACGTCCTCGAGCTTCCCGATGGGAACCACTGTCCCAGGAGCCGTCTGCAACTCCTCGAACACCCCGACGACCGCACTCATCATGTCTTTCCCACCGACCACGGCCTCACCTAACCGCCGGCCAATCGCTGCTCGCGACCAGCCATCCAGCTTCTCCGCCAGCCGCATCGACTGCTTGTTCACCGCCGCCAACTGCTCCTGCGTCAGTTCTGCACGAGGGTCGTCCCGCTCTGGGTCCGCCCACGGGTCCACGCTCGCCGCCCGCTTCTGAAACTCTGCACGCCGCTCAGCGCTCCTCTTCGCTGCGATGTCTCGCGTACGCTTTTCCCGACCTTCTTGCGTCCCCATCTCCGCCTGGGCACTGATGCGCTCCAGTTCAGCTTCCCGCGCCCGAATGCGCTCTTCCTGTTCGAGAGTCGCACCGTAAATCCGCTCATCACTGGTGTCGACCATCCCGTCCGGGTGGTTCGCATCGACTTTTGCTTGCACCTCCATCTGCACCGTCGCCTGGAACTCCGGCGTCTCATCGACGACCTCGAAGCCCTCTTCATCGACCGCCGCTTCGTCCGCTTTTTCGAATGCCTGTTCATCGACCGAAACTACTTGACTGGTAACGTTCTTACTTGACATTGGAACTCAACCTAGTTCCGAAGGCGCTCACGCGCCCGACACTGCGATGCTCCTACATCGCGGTTCTTCGACGACAACGCCCGACAGAACCATCTACGCGCTCTCGCTCGCGCCTTCGTGAGCGCCCCCTGGGGCGCGAGCGAGAGCGCCAAAGGAAGGTCACCCAACCAGAACCGCGCGCCGACCCGCCCGGAGCGAGCGGCCAGCTTTAAGCCGTTTCTCGCGTCCGGCCCGGACTGCGGGTCCGTGTCCAGGGCGACGGTCGTGAGCACGGCGAGCCGTGGTGTGGCTCGCCGCGCGGAACGGCCCAAAGCGCTGGAACGCGAAAGCCCGCGAGGGGCGCAACCGAAAACGCGCTTAATGCTGGCGTCGAGACCAAATTTACTTTAGCCCGGAACGGGCGCTCGCGGTGCGGGGAGCGCCCGCACGCCCGGAATGGTCGGTCGCGAGCGACGCGGAGGGCGGCAGCGGCGCGCGGGGCGGGCCGTAACAAAGAACCTGTTCAACCGGACTCGACGCTCAGTGACACAGCCGATATCCTGGTGGACTCAGAAAGGGCGAGGCCGTCTCGGTCGTCCCCCGACCCCGCAAGCACCACAGGCACGAGGAGCGCAGCGGTGGTCGCGGGATGCCGAGCGGCCGAGGGCTTTCACTTTGTACGTTCCCGCCTCGACTTACTCAGTCGAGTGTTGCAAAACACCGAAGTGATTTATATATTGGTTCGCTAGTATGCAACAGAATGCTCACAGAAGGCGAGGTTCGCGCCCTTACTGTCATCCACGGTGAGCAGACAGTCTCTGAACTCGCAACAAGTCTTGATCGGAGTCTCAGCTACACCTCAGAACTCGTTGAGCGGCTCGAAACGGGTGGCCTCGTCGAGACACGTCGACAGGGGAAAACAAAGCGGATTCGACTGTCGGATGCAAAGGCTCTCGAGTTACTCACTGACTTCACGCAGCAGTATGCACACATCGACTGGCCGGAGCTGTTGTCAGGGGCAGCCCTCCGTGTGTGCTACTTCCTCGATACCCCACGGACTGCGACCGAACTCGCACGCCGCGCTGACGTCCACCGAAGTACCGTCCACCGTGCGCTAACTCCGCTTCAACATCGCGGAATCATCTATCAGACTGACGACGGGGCGTACGCACTGAACGACGGATTCGAACAGCTGAGCGTATTCGCTCGTGAGCTTGCCCATCACGCCCACCGCCAGACTGTTGAAGCGCAGACCGACGCGTACACGATTCTGTGGGAATCTCTTAACGAGTTCCTTGTGCAGACGGGGACTGAGGTCAGCGACGAACACTTCATTCCGACAGGACCAGACCAGTTTCAGCGATATGGCCTTCCGCTCTTGGCACGTGACCGCAGACACTACCTCTACTCGGAGACGACGAGCGAACTCTCCCCGGAGATGTTGTGCTGCCACATGCTCGTGATCGATTCGGGAGCACGAACGCAGTCATACTGCCTGCTCTTGCTCAGTCACGTCGACATCGATCGCGACGAACTCCGAGCCCAAGCCACCAAGTACGGCGTCGACGATGTCGTCGACGATCTCTGCACGTATCTCGACACCAGCGGTGACCAGCGGACGTCTCGACTCCCTGAGTGGGAGGACTTCCAGGAACTCGCTGAGGAGTACGAGGTGACGCCATGAGGGCGCGGTTTGATAGCTCATACATCCGCTCAGAACTCGAGCGCATCGGCCAGCAGCTGGACAACCCACTCACCGTCTCCTTGATTGGCGGTGGGTCGATGGCGTTTCGCGGACTCAAAGAGACGACCAAAGATATCGACCTCATCGTCTCCTCCGGCGACGATCTGAGCCAGTTACAAGCGGTGCTCCTTGAGCTGGGATACGATATCGTCCGGGAGCCGGACGAAGAGTACGAAGAGCTCGGTGCCCAGCGCATCCTCGAGAACGATGATGGGTGTCGTATCGACGTTTTCAACCAGCAGGTGATCGGCAAGCTGATTCTGTCTCCTGGAATCCGTGAGCGGAGCGAACGGTATCTCGACCCGGGGAATCTCGTGGTCGAGCTCGTAAGTCCAGAAGATATCTTCCTTTTCAAAGCGGTTGCCGGTCGGGTAGACGATATCGAGGATATGTTCTCGTTGATGCAGACCGGCCTCGAGTTCGACGTCGTCGAAGCGGAACTCGAGACGCAGGTCGAACTCTTGGATCAAGAGCTGTTCGTGACGTACGTGAACGAAGCGTTGACCGATCTCACCGAACAACACAACGTGACGACGCCGTTGCACGACCCCGTGGCGGAGATCACTGAGCGCGTCTACGAGGAACTGGAGGTGCTTTACGCGCTTGACGACCCGAAGTCGGTGGCTGACCTGCAACAGGAACTCGACTGGCCTGCAGCGGACGTCCAGGAGATTGTGCGTCGGCTGGAAGAGAAAGACGCCGTCGCGGTAACGGATGGGCGCGTAGAACGTCGCTCAACGACGATCTGACCACGAAGGGGGAGAAAGTGGGGCCGTTGGTACGCTGTGAGCAAGTCTACACGGCTCTGTTGAAACCTTCAGATCTTGGCAGGAAGTGTGTGACCATACAGAGGATGTATACAGTAAATCACTATTGTTTCTTCCAACCATTCTGGGCCGAATTAACCATCAGTAGGATAACATATTCACCCGATACGGCTTGGTGGAGGACCATTCATGTCGGAGTCTGTGTATACAGCGATTGACGCAAACAGTAGCATGGTTCCTACCGTGATTCCCGCAAAGATTCCACCCGTATTAGCGGCAAGTACAAATGGTGCAGACATACTCCCCAGTCCAAGGGTTGCGAGAACAGTAGCCCACAGTTTTCGTTTGTTGTCGTCTGTTTTGTCAGGATAGTGCATAGGAGTAATCAGTATGCCACAATCATATAGCTTACCTCTGCTAGAACGCGGTGTTTTATTACTTTATAAGTGATGGCAAAGTAACGTGAAGACCTATATCCAAACCGGCGGCGGATCCGCGTACGACGGCCGCCTTTCCCTTCGAGAAATCGGAGTACAGCAAACCATCTACGTCGGTGAAGACGACTGGCAAGCTGCACTCTCGTACTTCTCGAAAGTGAAGTCGTACGCCGACCTCAAGAACTAAGAGGACGTTCGCTCATATGAGGTGCAAACGGCGGAGTTCGAGCTACTCGTCGAAGAGTACACTCCCGAAGAACTCGCTGACGCCGTAATCCAGTGCCGACACGACGTACACTCGGACGAATAGTCGAGCGCGGTCGCTCTCTTTCTCACAGATTCTTAGGAACGCCGAGACGGACGTCTCTCGGGGAGTAGAAACGAAGGCCGGTATTTAGGGCGACGCGCATGGTACAAACACAGTGTTGCCATGCCCGTCCTTCATACCGAGGTAGCCAACGCCAACGGATAAACCTACAGGTTCGCTTGCATCCGTCTGTTGACGCTGTGCCGGTGTTCACTGTCGCCATCGGCTGAGACCGCTCCGTAGCAGTGGCGTTACTTGCCGGCGAGTGAGAACGTTTCGGGAGCCGCGTTCGCGGTGAAGTAGACGAATCGCTGCACGTCTAACCCGAACGCCGCGCCGACCGCGTCTGCGGCCGACTGTTCGGTGGTGTCGTAGCTCCGGGCGACCTCTCGGCGGACGCCCGCGCACTCGTCGGTGATCTCTCCGACGAACTCGAAACCGTCGAATAGGAGAGCGTGGGAAAGAGACGAAAGCCCGGCGTGGCGAGCGGTCGACCTCTACACATCGCCGTACTCTGCGGCGAAGCGCGACTTCGCGGAGACTGTCTCCCGGTGGACGAATAGCTACGATTCGGACGGGTTGGCAATTCTCTCCGCCGAACACGATGTGCTCCCTGTGTGGTGCACGGTCACGCCCTACGAGAAGACCGTCGGCGACCTTGGCGACGACGAGTCGATTGACGTTGCTGTAGGCCGTCCCCTGCCCGATCTCGAGGTCGTCTATCACGTCCTGGACGGTCACCTCGTCCTCGCGAGCGAGGCACGTGTACAGTTGGGCAAGCTGCGACTCCTCGAGGAGGTCCGCGACCGAGAGGAAGTCGCGGATGATGTCGCCATCAGCACGATTCGAGGTGCGTGACACGGGTCGTTCCTAATTACCGTTTCCAGCGAAACAGTAGAGAGTGTTTGGGTCACTCCGCCGGCGCCGCGACAAGGTGCTCCTCGAGGTCGCGCGTCCAGTAGGTAGCTGGCCCACCGGGACTACACCGGGCGCAGAGTTGGAGCGGGCCTTCTAGGTGGCCGAGTTCCACTCGGAACCGCGTCAGCGCCGCAATCGTGTCGACGACGAGGCCACAGCTGTCGCAGGCGTGGTGATCGTGCTCATTGGGATCCGACCGCGTCTGGGTAGCGCAGCCGACACAGATCGGGTGAGTGACCCGCTCGTCCTGGCCCCAGGTGTGCGCCTCGCCAGTCTCGGTGCTAGGCGGGGCGTCGCAGAAGGCACAGCCAACGAGCGTCTGCTGCATCACTCGCCCTCCGCGCCGTCGTCGCGACCGGCCGTCCAGCCACGATGGTAGACGGCTAGCTGCGTGGCTGAATCAAACGCAGTACCACTCAGCTCGTGAACGAGGACGCTGTCCTCGGGAACGGGTGTGACGATGTCCGCGTCGATGAGGTCGTCGACCAGGCGACGGGCTGTGGCGTCGTCGACGTCCGCCGTGTCGACGCCGGCGACGTCGTGGTCTTGGGCGAGCAGCGCTTTCTCGAACTGTTCGTAGTCGACACTCGTGTCGTCGCTCGGATCGGGATCAGCCATAGTGAGTCACGCCGCGCACGTTGTCGCGCGCTGCACGCCTTCTGGCGCCGATAAACACTCCACACGAGATGTGACCCTTATTCGCTCCAGAGGGCCGTGATCCGGTCTTCGATCTCGTCGAGGACGAGCGCAACGACGTCACGATGATCGTCCGGCCACGATGCGTCCTCGCCAGGCGTCGGGGCGGTGGGCGGGGGATGGAAATGGTCCCGTGTATTGTGCGGATTCGGGTGCCGGTCCCACCGGCACTCCCAGGCGTGGTCCGAGTGCTTCTCTCGATAGTGAAGTTTGAAGTCGTCGTTCGTGTACCAACGGACTGTCAACTGCGCCTCGTCGACGGCTGCCGGGTAGTACGACGGGGCAAAGACGACGTGGAGTTCCAGATGGCCGCTGGCGTCCGTGACGGTCGCTCGGGAGACCTGCCTCGTCGCTTGGAGCCGCGACTGGAGGAACTCGAGGATGGGGCGATCGATGGGGGCAGGGCTCCCGCCATCGCCTGTCGGTGGTACCATCGAGCGGGTTACCCGGACGCCTGTTCGCGCTCGCCACCCGTGCGTTGCTGGCGCGCGCGTTCGTAGCGGTCACGCTCCTCGCGGGCGGTCGCCCAGTCGGCGACGTCGGTTCGGCGGGCGTCTACGGGTCAGAGGTCCAGACCGTCACGAGCGAACACGACCGGATCTTCGTCGTCTGCAACGTACCCGAAACGGGATCACAGGCCCAACTGACCCTCACGAAGGAAGACCGACCAACGACCGTCGCGACGTTCAAGCCGAGAACGCAACTCCTTGCAGTTCGCGCCCCAGACAAAGGGACGGCAGATGCGACCGTCCAAGCATTCAAGAGTTACTTCGAGTTGGACGATGCAACACGAGTTTCGTTCCTGGATAACGGATTCAGAGGCCGGTTTGAAGACGCCTGCGTCGACGGCTATTCGACCCTCCGACTCCGGAATACGAACGCCTACGATAACACCCGAGAAATCGAGGTTCGCTCGAAGGAGCTTGAGTCTGGGAGTATCTCGGACGTGCGGATCGACTCAATCGTCGAGGACTTGCTTCGGCGCGGTGATACTGAACTTGATGCAGCCACTGGCCTCGTGTCTCTCCCGACTGACGTTCGGTCGATAGAGACAGGAGAACCGCTTCATCCGCGAGTGACAATCGGGTTTGCCGAAGGATCCACTACCTTCGAACAGTTCGTCCCAGAGCAGGTATTGATTGCATTCGACGACGTGGTTCGAGAGGCACTCTGAGTGTCGATTCTATAAACAAGCTGTCTCAGAATATTTTTTATTATTGATTTAGACCTACTGAGTCAATATTCTAGACGGTACGGTTAGCAGATGAGGAGGAATAGCCAGTAGGGGACGTAACAGAGGTTGACGCCATCCCGCTCAATGACGAGGGAACCAGTCTGACTCACTTCCTTTGGCAAGCTATCTGCAATGATGAATCGATAGGGTGCTTCATAATCCAGATCTCGAAGCTCTTCTCCACCGGGTATTGGGTGCTTCCCGACCGTGGGATCAAATTCTGCTGCGATTTCCTCAGCCTCCCCTGCGTGTGGGTGGTAGGAGAGAACGAGGGGGACAACTAACCCATCCTCATTGTGGAGGATGTAATCGACCGTCCCTGACTCCGTCTCGAGGTATTCGACCTGAGGATCCTCGTCACCAGAGCCGCCAACCCTCCACGCCAGTCGTTTCGCATGGTCGAACGCGACGGTTCGAGCTAGTTTGTACTCGAACTCGTGATTGAGTGATCGGGTCTTCTCGTATGTCTCGAATCCGTGGTGCTCCTGACGTTGCGACAGAAGTACAACGTGGCGCGGATTCCGGAGGTAGAGGCGAGTACGGCGGTGGCGTTGAAGTGAGAAGTCATGAGATTCCGAGACTGAGAGTCCGTCATCCATCACGGACAGGTACGAGTCAACAGTCCGACGGTCAACTTCTAATTGATCACTGATGTCGGTATATCTGAGTTCGTTCCCTGCCTGGCTCGCAGCTAGTGAAGCGATTCGATGGAGGTTCTCAGGTCGTTGAATTGATTCATACTCTGCGAGTTCCTTGTAAAGGTACAAGAGGAGATGAGATCGGATAAGTTCGTTTTTGACCGGGGTTTCCGTAGCGCGTAGGAAGATTCCCCCTTTCTGCAGGTACTCACGAGCAGCCTCATATAGGCCATCTCGCTCAACGTCTGAGAAGGCTTCAAAGTAAAGCTGATTTAACGACGAGACCGCGTCGTCCAAGTTTTCTGATTCAGACAAATTACTCCGGACATCCTTTATCAGCGCCTCACCGTCCATACTCCTCGTTTGATGGGACTCCACGCGAAGAGCAAAATTAGAGTCCATCTCGAGTAACGCAGAGTCGTCATATGCCCCCTGCTTGATGGTGTCGATGAACTTCATCGGCAGCATCGGACGAGGATAATTGATTTTGGGCTCGCTCGAGGCCGAGATCCCACGCAGGTCGACCTGCGATTCTACAATGCCGGTCAGCAATAGATAGGTATCATCATCGGCGAGGTCTAGAAGTGCGCTCTGTTCATCTTCATCGAGTCGCAGAGCCCCGACATCGTCGAGGATTATGTACTTACGGCCTCGACGTGGAGCGACATGAGAACGGAAGTAATCGACAACGTTTTCCAGTTTTTCCACAGCACTGCTCGAAGGTTCAAGATGGTAGAGAGAATCCTCAAGAGGGACATAGAGGATCTGACGCGGATCAACGGAGCCAACGATATCTAAATCACGATGTCCTGGGGAGAAGTCAACAATGTCCGAATCAAGAATTGCAGCGATGAATTGCTGAAGAAGCGTCGTCTTCCCAATACCGGTCGGTCCATAAATCGGATACACGAGACTCTCAGTTTCGTCTTCTCGCTCCTCATCAATTGACTGTAGTACCTTGAGCAAGTCCGATCGGGGGTTTAGAGAAGCGGTATCCTGTAAATCAGACAGTGAACCACTGCCTGTATCCCACCATTCGTTGTGCCATTCAGCGTCTGCGATGAAATCAGAACCGTCAGATGGGTCTATCATACAGGAACTTGACCCTGGTACAGTATAAATATGTAGCATCGTAATGAGGCAAGTTTCAGCTTTAGCGTAGCACCAACGTTCTTGTAGGTGGACTGTGAGAACCCTCAATATGATATGTCCCCGTTTGACTAGATTCGTTTTCGGCTTACCTTACAAATCAGCATTAGGCTCTCGGACACGGGGAATCGGGTCTAGCCGCCAATCCATCAAGGAACAACAGGCGAACGCGCGGGGCGGTACGCGTGTCTGAGGTTCGGCACTTCGATGGGACGCTCATTACTGTTCCATTCGGCACCGGAGAGCTCTGCTCAACAGTAATTGAGCAGTATCTGGCGTTGCTCAAGCCATACAATCCAGAAGATGTCCTCGTCATCACTGGATCGCCGACGAGCATGGAGACGTTTCGGGAGGAACTCAAAGACACAGCACCCGGATCAGCTGTCCCACGCGTAACGTCCTTGGTCGTGCAAGCGACCGACGTCGTGAACCAGACCGATGACCGGGCTATTCTCTCAGACGCAATGCGTCGCGAGCTCGTCCATCGGTTCCTCGAAGAGCAAGAGTGGGAGAGCGAGTATTTTCAGCGTGCGGCCGAACAACCCTCCTTCATGGGCGATATCGCTCAGCTCATGGAAACTGCCACGTGGCAGGATGTTCCCTTCGAGAAGACACCAGAGCTAGTTGAAGTTGCGGAGCTCATCGAAGCGTTCCACGAATGGCTCGACGAGCATAACCACCTAGAACGGGGACAGCTAATCACTGAGGCGAATGCGGCGCTGTCGGAGACCGAGGAACGAGACGACGTAGTCGATGCCGAGGCAGTCCTCGCCGTCGAGTTTGAGGAATTCCTGCCGCTTGACCGTCGCTATCTTGCTACTGTGGCGGATGGGTTGGAACTCGTATGTGTAGCAGAAGAGAACGCGAGTGTTCGGCGTTCATGGATCGAGCCAGGACCAATTACGGACTACGTCTCATTTTCGAGGACAGAGTCTACTGCAAGGACAGCACCCCCATCTCGACCGGCTGCGACGGGTACGTACCTGGCGACTGAAACCGTTCACGAAGATCCCGAGGCGGGGGAGGTGAACGTCATCCCGACAGAGACCGCCGACGAACAGATCAAGAAAGTCGCTGATGAAATCGAGCGGCTTCGAGATAGAGAGAACTGGGATTACGAGGATTTTGCCGTCGCACTGAAGCAGAGCGGTTCCGCAGTAATCGAGACGCTTCGTGCCTTCCAGCAAACAGGGGTTCCGACAGAGTCCACGACTGTCACAGGGTTCGGCGATGATCCCGCTATTCGAGAGTTACTGCAGGTTGTTCGCTATCTGGCAGCCGATGATGACGACGCTCGAACAGAGCTGCTGGAAGCCTCGGTTTTAGACGAATCGATTCTGGCCTCTATCGAACAGATGGAGGGCCTCTCAAGTCCGCTCCGACGGTGGGCGACCGAGTCAAACATGAAGGTTCGAATTGCTGAGGAGACTTCTCCACTGAACGTTCGTGCCCAATTTGGGAACGTTCAGCGGGCGTTCGCGATGGCGGAGTTCGTAGAAGACACGCCGTTCATCGAAACGACCTGGGAGTCGTTCGCGACGATGCTTGAACGCGCCCACGAGTATGCTCCTCAACAGAACCAAACAAGTTCGACCGAACTTGACGGAGGTGTCCGAGTCGATCACTTACAGGCGATCAAAAACGGGTCCTTCCGAGCAGTCTTCTTGCTGGACGTCGTCGACGAAGAGTACCCTGGATCACCTTCCCTGACTCGGTTGTTCCCCCAAGAACGCCTCTCAGAGATGCCGGACTATCCGGGCGTAACACAGGTCGACGCAGAAGATGTCACTAACACCTTCCCGACCTCCTCGACAGCGTCAAGCCGCCCGTTCCAACGATACCATGCAGAGCAGGCACGGCGGCGGCTCGCCATCGGAGCAACTGCTGCTGGCGATCGCCTGTACTTCTGTCTATATAATCACAAAGACACCGCACTGGAAGAACGTGCTCAGCCGTCGCGGTTTCTCACGGACGCGTATCGGCAGTTGCCGTGGGTGAAAGAGGCGACAGAATCAGAGATCAGGAGCGAGCGAAGAGCGGAAGAATATCTGCTCTCTCGGGTCGACAACGCTCTCGCTGACATTCGTCGCTCTCACAGCCAAGACGTGACGGTCTCTCTCGACGAGGTCGAAGCCGAGCTTTCGGAGATTCAGCACCTCCTCAGTGAAAGCGGGAACCGCGGCGAGCAGCTTCGTGATGCACTGCAAGCACGTATCGAATTTGCTGCCGGAGGGGTTCGACGTGACTGACGTTACCTTCCTCTCGCCGTCGCGTCTCGCGACCTACGCGGACTGCCAGCGGAAGTTCGATTATGAGTACGTTCAGAAGGTCAACGCC
Organism: Haloprofundus halophilus; assembly: GCF_003439925.1. NCBI lineage: Archaea > Methanobacteriati > Methanobacteriota > Halobacteria > Halobacteriales > Haloferacaceae > Haloprofundus > Haloprofundus halophilus. The sequence continues at coordinate 13,292 of NZ_QQRR01000004.1, read as the reverse complement.
CCAGAGGAGACACGGTTGTACCTGAACCAGGGGCGGGCCTATCACGGAACGATCGAGGTAGTCTGCGAAGCAACTAGCCCAGAAGATGACGCCCATCTCATCTACGATCGGGCAGTAGAGGCATTCCCTGAGCAATGGAGAGAGCATATCTCTCCGGACGAGTACGCGTCAAACGCTCACCAGGAATACCAGCGCCTCGAAAATCTAGAGGCAATCAAGACCTTCTTTGACCCTGATGGTGGCCACGGCATCAATCACGCTCGTCAATCGGTTGCGACGGAGAAGTGGCTCGATTGCGTCGAGAATGGCCTCGGATTGCGTGGGAGAGCCGATAATATTCTCCGGACGGACGAAGGGATCCACGTCATCGATTACAAGCGGAAGCTCAGGGACGTAATTACGTCCAATACTGCTAGCGTCCTTGAGGACCATCTAGACGGAACGGATCACGACCCGAAGAGAGTCAAGAACGTATTCCAGGCGGCCACATACATCGAGGGCGTCAAACAATCTGACCTCTACGAGGACGGGATGAATATTCGATTCAGTTTCTACGGTCTCCTGAATCACACGTCGTTCGAAAGTACACCAGACGGATATGAAATCTCTGTACGAGGCTATCCACGCGATACCACGGACATCTACGAAGAGTATCATGACACGATATGGAATCTCCTACAACGTGCACACGAAGGGATCACGAGCGGTTCTCACGACCCAGATCCGTTCCCACTCATTCACGATGAGGCCTGTCCCGACTGCAAGTACCGAGAGATGTGCACAGAATCTCTCGCAGAGGGGGTGAAGCGATGAGCGACGACGTGCCTGATTGGCTCCAAACCATCGAGGACGATGAGGATCCGAAGCCACAGCAGCAGACGATCATCGAGTCGGAGCGGTATCCCATGCGGGTCCTCGCAGGTGCGGGGACCGGGAAGACGTTCACGATGGTCCGGAAAGTCGAGAACCTCATTGACGAACACGGAGTTTCTCCGGATCGGATTCTCGCGTTGACCTTCACCAACAACGCCGCTGATTCGATGCGTGAGAAACTCAACGCAAAACTCGGACCGGCAGGGTATGACGTCGACGCGTATACGTACCACTCTATCTGCAACGAGATACTGACGGACTATGCCTATGATGCGGGATTAGATCCAGACTTCGAGATCGCAACGGATGCTGAAAAGTACGTCATCGTGCTCGATGTCCTCGACGAAATCGACTACCGTGCCGTCAAACCCAACGTCTACGGCCCAGATTCATACGTGAGCGGCGTCGCATCGAAACTCCTCTCCTTTATCGGGTCGATGAAGCGAAGTGGGATTTCGCCCGCAGAGATCGAGGAGTATCTCGGGTCACCGGAACAAGTCTATGAGCTCGATGCTGTGCCAGACCGTGTTGAGGAGATTGCAAGTGACCATCTTGGTGGTCGTTCAGTTTCGACCGTTCTCGACGGCATCCCGGATACACGAGCCGACCTCGTCGCAGAACGGGATACCCTCCGCGATGAAGGATTAGAGGCGAGCATCAAAGACTTCCTCGACCGACTCGTTGACCTCTGTGACGCACTCGAAGTAGCGTTTGAGGAGCATGAGGCTGGTGAGCGGTCGCTTCCCGAGGATGCACACAAGCTGCCGAAATATCTCCTTGGAGGGTACAGTAGTGCTCCGAGTGGGATACCAAACGACCTGAAGCTCGAACTGACAGACTACCTCCGAAACGCTCTCGACGAGTGCAAAACTGCCCTGGATTTGAACACAGGGTATGAGGCATACGAGCGAGAGCTCGACCGGCGAAATCTGCTCGACTTCGATGGTCTCGTGGTCAAGACAGTAGAGCTGCTCGAGACTGACGTCGGAGAGGGTCTGGGCGACCGATGGGACTACGTTTTCTGTGACGAGTTCCAGGACACTGATCGTCTCCAGTTCGACCTCATTACGTCCCTTGTCTCAGAGGATCGCCTATTCGTCGTAGGCGATGACGACCAAGCAATCTACGAATGGCGCGGCGCGAACGTCGCGAACATCACTGACGAACTCGACGACGTCTTCGGGCCCGATCTCGAAGACGAACCGCTAGAACAGAACTTCCGGTCACGTCAGCCTATTCTCGACCTCGCAAATGAAGCACTAGATCGGTTAGCGGATCGGCGGAGTACGAAAACGCTCACGCGTGTCGACGAACCCGATTTCGACGGAGACACGGTCGCAGTCGTTGAGGAAGCCGACGACGAAGGCGACCGAGCTGAACAGTTGGTGACTGTCACCCGAAATCTTCTGAGTGGCGATGCAGAAGCACTAGACCGGGCGTACGATCCGGGGGAGATAGCACTCCTCGTTCGGAATAATGACCACGCAACCCCAATTCTCGAAGGGTTCGACGAGGCAGGAATACCCTATCAGGTTGCGGGAGACCTCTCTACGGAATCAATCGGGGTCGGGACAGTCGTCGCCTATCTAAAGGCGCTGGCTCGTCCCGAAGAAGACGACGTAAGCTGGAACCGGGTACTGACGATGCGTTACCGTCTCACCGATGCTGATCTGCGTCGTGTCAATAGCCACGATGACGGTGCATATGCTGGGATATGCAACCAACCCCTCGAAGTATTCGATGAGCCCAACCGTATTCAGGAAGTACGAGAACACATTTCTCGCCTTCTCAAACTACGTGAAACAGCCTCCCTCAGCCACCTTTACCGGGAGCTCAAACGCCTGACCAACATCGACTGGTACCTCAGCGAGCAAGAGCGTCGTGACCTGGCGCAGCTAGACGAGATTATCGACCAGTATGGAAACGACGCTGTACAGCCCCCACTCACGCCGCAATTCATCGATTCGCTGCGGCATTATGACTCGCTCTTCGAGGAGAGCGGGTCGGCACCGACAAGTCAGCCAGAACTGGCCGACGACGCGGTCAACGTCATGACCATTCACAAGAGTAAGGGACTCGACTTTCCCGTGGTTCTGATGCCCCGGTTGACCGCTGACGAGTGGGAACCAGGGTCACGAACCTACGATACATTCGAGTCAGCACTGTCTGAAGGTCCAGAATCAGCGTTCGACAAAGATCTCGTCGCTCAAGATGCCAACGAGGCCCGCAGAATACTTCACGTGGGGATCACTCGTGCCGAAGAGATACTCGTACTCCACGGAAGCAGAGAGGAAAACGACACAGACGACGAAAGGCCCGTACACGATGCTGTCGAGAGCATCCTTCCAGAATCCGTTCCCTGGCGGCCAAGTAACGGTCACCTCCCGATCTGGAACGATTTACAGGAGTGTCTTCCATCGAACCATGCTGATTGGACAGCCTCTCTCGCGAGCACAGTAGTTGGGGACGTCTCTGGACAAGTGACGTACGGCTCTGAGAACCTCTCAGCATCAGACGGACGAGACCGCGTGATCACATTCGGAAACAAGCTCATAGAAGGCTCAATCGAGAGAGAACCTGAGAACCGACGATTTTCAATTGACGCCCTGACTGGGCCAATGACCCCAAACCCGGCACTCCAGCACAGTTACACCTCACTTGAGGCCTACGAGGAGTGCCCCCGACAGCACTTCCTGGACTACGTCGTCAACGGGTTCTCCGACTACCGTGAGAACGGCTATGGCGGAGACGGTATCTCACAGCGGATAGTCGGGCTTCTGTTTCACGATACCGCAGAAATCGCTGCGAAGGAACAGGCAGCAGAGCGAGCAGAATGGTACGCTATTTGTGAGCGGCTGGCCGGACAACGGCGTGCCAAGGATGAATTACCGGTCGCGAAGGAATGCATCGACCGGTATTTCGACCTCGATCTAAGCGGCTGGGAAATCGTCGATGCTGAACGAGAGTTCCAGCTAGAAGTGGATGGCCACGAACTCGTCGGGTTTATCGACGCCGTCTATCGGACCCCGGACGGTGAGTTGGTCGTCATCGACTACAAAGCCACCGAGCGTCACCGAGACATTGACGAGAACAAGCAGCTGCCACTGTACCTGCTCGCCTGTCGTGACCTCTACGAGGAACCGATTACCCGCGCGGGATACGCCTATGTCGGCGATATCGGCCCAAAAGTCGAGGCCCGTTCGTTCGATGAGGGTGAACTAGATTCAGTACGAGCAGCGGTGTCGACGACGATGGATCGAATTAAGGAGACATCGTTCAGCGGGTACGAGACTGGGGAGCACTGTCGGTGGTGCCAGCACAGTTCCCTCCCCTGCGGGGAAGAGTGGCGTCAAGAAGACGGAGGCCGCTAGTAGGTCATCGGGAATGACGGTTGACCGGTCGACCGCTCATCGTCAGCTATAGCGAACAAGGGATGGATGTCTGCGAGCGTATAGGTTTCGAGACACGCATACAGGTTCGAGGCTCGGTTGTCCTCTCCTGCTGCGCTAGCCGTTAGCCACGCCTCGCCGAAGTACGGAACGTCGCTGTTGAATACGGTGGGATCCGCAAGATCGCCAGACGGAGGGTCGCGGTCTTCCTCTCGCATGATCTCCCACTGGCTCTCGCGCCACGTCTGCGGTTCAAGCCCAGTTTCGTAATCCGTCCAGAGCGTCTTCGGTGCGGGCGATCCAACATGTTCAGCCATATCCTCGAGTGAACCCTCCCCAAGCACCCGATTCTTTGCCGACGAAAGATCGGCATGGTAGTACGACTCGAGTGCTGTACGTACATTCTCTGCTCGTCCAGGCTCACCGATTTCCGCAGCGGCCCGTTCCGCACGACCCACCAAGACTGGGAGGTCGAACCACGCGCCCCCGAAGGTGATGAGAACATCGACATCCCTCGCATCGATCCAGTTCACAACCGCCTCAATAGCGTCGAGTTCTGCAGAAGCCGTCTCGTCTTCACGGAAGAGGACCTCAGCCTCAATCTCCTCGCTCGGACTGCCTCGGTATCCAACGCCGGTACAGAGTAGTTCCTGATGGTCTGGGTTCGGTGGTTCGAGTTCTCGCTCAGAAACAGTCGTAATCGTCTCGATGTCGAGTGCTGCAATGGCATCGGCTGCACCGAGTCGACGCACAATATCAGTCGTATCTGAAGGCGGCATCTCTGGGCGGCCAGAGAGCTGGCGGACCTGCCGATCCCACTTCGCTTTGATACCGATGGTTCCCTGGTACACGTCTGGGTTGACGTCGTCGAACTCATACCAGGTCCCTTCTTGAAAGGAGTAGTCAACGAGATCGCAGTCGTCATCGTCGAAAACTGTGAGCTTCACGTGCGTCCCCAGCACATCTGAACAGTGGACAAGCTGCGCCCACCAGTCGTGGTCTGGGGTTCGTTCGACCTTGTCGATCCGCAACGGGACTGTAAGACCGTATTCGCCATCTCGTTCCGCCGCGACGAGATTACTCGCGGTCAGGGTGTCTGTTGCCATAATAGTCCCACCAGACTAGAAGTATAACTACTTTTTGATGGCAGTATTTCCATAATACTGTGTTTGGGATGATTCTAGTCGGAACGCTTATTTCCTGACAGAGTATTGGTGGCCTCAAAGAGGATGGCATATGAACACACGAGTCGGCATTCATCCGACAAACGAGCCGGGATTACAGCTAGATGGATCGAACCTACAAATTGTCGTACGGAAAGTGGCCCTAACGAACCTCGGCCGGATTACACCTAAATGATGAAGGACCAATTTCGAATCCAATGAAGTTCGACGTTCCACTCGATACCGGAAGCAGTGATCACAGCCACGTCGAGATTTTTAAGAGCTGGCGGTCATTCTCCGACGTATTCGATGGCGCAAAACGAATGCGTGTCGTCACCTACTGTGACTCTCCCGAGTTTATTCTGGATCTCTTCGAAGACCTCGACGACTTGGAGTCCTTAGAGGTGGTCGTCGGGGACGTCTCCGACTACCGCGAGCGCCTCATCGACAAACCCGACCTCGCAGATCGGCTTGAACAGCTCAGGAGTGAAGACAAGCTCGTAATCTACCTCTGTGAGAACAAGGAAGTTCACTCTAAGCTGTATCTCGTCGAGTACAACGACTCTGTCTTAGAAGAAGCGGATGAGGACGGCGATGAAGATCAGATGACCCTTGGCGGAGAGGCTCCGGTTGAAACCGAACCCGAGGACACCGATGACGGTACACCGGCGAAGGTCATCGTTGGCTCCCCGAATCTCTCTCGAAATGCATGGTCGAATCAGACGAACATGGGCGTCGTCTACGATACGAAGACGGACAGTGAGCTCTACGGGGAGTTTGAGGAGCTTTATCGCGATCACCGGGACTCGTACAACAGTGGTGGACCCTTCCTGGAGGATCTCTCCGAACAACTCGAACTCTCGGACGATGACCGAGAAGAAGTAATCAAACTGTACACCGAAGGGCGTGTGGGTACACAAGACGAACTAGGGGAGGTTCACGGTCGTCTCGCGGACCATATCGATGCAGAAGTTGAGGCGGTGGATCTCGCGCTCGATGGAGGCGCGGATACCGTCGCAGAGCAGGAGTCAGAGGAGCCAGAGCTCGATACAGAAGACGAATCTGTCGAGAATGATCCAGATTTGGAAGATGCGCCACAGGACCGCATCACCTTGTCTCTACGCGGGTACGAAGAGTCGACAGTTGATACGTTGTCGCAGATGACTGACTTCGATGCGACAGTGTCGAATGATACGTTGACGACGACCCCAGATGCGTTCCAGCGGTATGCGCAACAGGTGTTCGATGTCCCGACAATGCACCTGAACGAGTCCAAGGATGAGCTGAAGTTCCATTACGACGGCACGGTCTATCGTGTCACGCAGCCTCCGTCTAATCCAGAGCGTGTCGACGAAGCGCTGGCCGAGATTGAGGACTACTTTGCGACGGTGGACAACTATGGGAATTCCAACAACCCAACAGCGGTCAAAGCCCACATGTACGAAGCACTATTCTGGTTCTTCTGGGCCCCATTCGCCAATCGACAGGCCGCGTTCTACCGTGAGCACGGGATTAACCTCGACAAGGCTCTCCCGTACCTCTACGTCTTTGGCGAGTCAAACGGAGGAAAAGGGACATTCTGTCGATTTGCCCTGTCTCTGATCAGTGGAAACCGTGTCGAAGCACCCGTCGACGCAGACGAAATTGGGAAGCGAAAAGTCCGGAATCTGCGTTCAGCACACACGTCGTTCCCCGTCGTCGTCGACGACATCACCAAGCAGAAGGTGAACTCGCTGGATACCCTTCGAAACTATTGGAGTGGATGGACCGGCGAAACGGCCTATCCGATGTTCGCCTTCATCTCGAACGATAAGCGCCCTGGAGAGTGGTTCCGTAACCGTGCTAAGATCCTCCGATTCGACGTGAATTTCATGACCTCACATCAGGGGGAAGCTGAAGTAAACCGTCTAATCGACACGGAGAACCCGATTTTCCAGTGGTTTGGGTACGAGTATCTCAACCGCGATCTCGAGCTGGGAACTGACTCTGACGCACTTCGGGAAGTGAGGGCGGCCATGCAGGACCTCTATGAGCATGCCGACCGTCCACTGCCAGACTACTTCCCAACCGAACCGGCTGAGCAAGCTTATGACACTGGCAGAGAGCGCTGGCGAAACCTCATCGACCGAGAGGACGTCGAAATTGCGAAAGACAGTGATACTCTACAGGTAACCTTCCCGGAGTCGATGAACTTCGAACTCCACGAGTACAAGCGCGACCCTCCGATGACGGTTCGAATTGAAAAGCGGGGGCTCGATTTGATCATCAAGACGCCGGACGAGTTCTTCGACTGGCTTGGGGAGACGACTACCGGCGATCCGCGAGAAGGATTCCTCTCACGCGCTCGTAGCCTTCTGAAGCGGTAACTAGGGAATTTGCATAGATCGGCGGACGCGATGCGAGCTTCTCGTGGGACTCAACACTGCTGAATACACTCCTTAGATTGTCGTTTGGCCCTCGGGCTGGCGGATTTCGTACACTGGGGAGTCAAATCCGATTGATCTACACACATAGCATCCCCCAACGTAGAGGTGCAATTTCCGATTTAGCGTGTTTCGAATGTTGCTAGTGGCAAGATATAAGTCATCCCAGAATAGATGTAGTGGTATGGGAGCTGAAGACCAAGGGAAGGAGAACCGGACGTACCCGATCCACATCGGGAATACGACGATTCGGTTCGACGACCCCGTTCAGACCGCAGAGACGATTATGATCGACGCAGGAACAGACGAGGATAAGACCGACCAGAAGTGGCTCTACGCTCTGGAAGGAAAGAACAAGCCCAAGGACACTCAGTTCGAGGACTCCGACACCGTCGACCTCAGTGACGATAATCGGAAGTTCTTCCGAATTGTCCCGAAGGGGAGCGGTCGGTCGTGAGTGAAGGCGAAACGTCTACGGGCGAGATGGATGGGCCTTCCCCGCCAGCCAGGCTCGCAGAAGAGAATCTGAAACCTTCGTTTCAGAAGGCGCTTTCGGCCCTCCGAGAAAGACACACACCAGCAATCCCGGTTGGAAGACACGACGGGGAAATCGCAGTCTGGCTTGGTGAGTTCGACTTCACTGTGTATCAACACCCCTACACACCAGAGCAAGCGGAGGTGTACATTTTCCTCCCTGAGAATTTCGTCAACAGCGATCCTCACTGGGTTGTGACTGTCCCGCCAGTCGAACGTGCCGATCGGGAGGGATGGGAAGACAACAATCCGGCCCGTCGTGACCAAGACAAGTATCTTCAGAACGACTTGGGAGTCGATCAGGGAATTACCTTCAGCCTGCGGTGGTCACACCTGAATTTTAAGCCAGAAAAGCCGGAGCACGCTGTGCGTGCAATCGAAGTAATCGACGCAGGCTTCGAAACGGGATAGCATGACAGGAGCGTACCGTGCCCGTGCAGCCGGTGAGAAGTCGCCACCCAGTCAGGCGGCAGAATTCCAGTTTGCGCTCAGTGAAGAGACATGGGAGACACTTGATGGATTCCTGAAGCCGCCAGAAGGTCACCATCTGCATGGTTTACCCGAGCGAGGAGCGATCGGAATCATCACCCCGAGCACAGGAGACAGAAGGACGACGTACCTGTTACAGAAGGTCGTCGAACCGGGCCCGGGAGACGTCTACTTCGACGGCCAGCTAAAGTTCCACCCAGACTATACGCTGCGAGCAATCAACGAGGCTGCAGAAGTGGCAGGAGCGGGTCTGATCTTCATCCACACCCATCCGGGAAGCGGTGCGACTCCGTCTGGCCCCGACAAAATAGCTGACAAAGAAGAACTGTACGACATCGGTCTGAATCTCGGCTCGGAGGTCCCGCTCGCAGCGGGTATCGTGACAGATCGTCCTAACGCCGAGACTGGCCAACGCGAATGGTCGGTTCGGGCGTATGAGTTCGTCTACCCGAACTCATCAAAGGCTGAAGGGGCAAGCTGTACCGGAGAGGAAACAGGTGAGTTCACGCACGCAACAGCGGTCCGAGTTGTAGGTGAACGAATCAAAAAGCTCCCAACGATCAGGGATGCTGCTGGGCCGGCTGGTACGGGCGGAGCGATCGACTCAGAAGCTCAGGATTCTACGGTAGAGCTCTGGGGGGAACGCGGTCAACAGACGCTTGCTGGCTTCCGCGTTGGAGTCGTAGGTCTCGGCGGCGTCGGTTCGCTCCTCGCCGAACAGTTAGCGCGTCTCGGCGTTGAAGAAACGGTCTTCGTCGACTTTGACTACCTCGAACGTGCGAACCTCAATCGGTCTTACGGCGCTACAGCTGATGATGTCGGTAAGCCGAAAGTCGAGGTGGCAAAGAAAGTCGCGGAGCGGTCGGCGACGAACCCGCGGTTCGCCGCACAGGCAGAGTACGGAAGCGTAGTCGAGGAAGACGAGGAGCACGCTTGCCTTCCACAACTGCTCGACTGCGATGTCATCATCAACGCCGCTGACACGCACTGGGTTCGATTCCTCCTTGACGAGGTCTCACATGCCCACCTCATTCCTGTTCTCGACGGGGGTACTGAGCTCATCCCGAATGACGAAAAAGATGAACTCGACATCGGGTCTGGATCGCTTGTCTCCGCTACGGGACCAGGACATCCCTGTCTCGAGTGTACTGGCCACTGGTTCCACGGAGATGAGGAAGAGGGCGTAATTCACGACAGAGAGCCAGATGCCGCCCGTGGAGCGGGATACGTCCAAGGCCTGGATGACGGTGAAGAGCTGGCAGATGATGGCGAAGGTGATGAGCGGGCGCCCTCCGTGGCCACGAACAACGGGCTCGTGGCATCACTCTTGGCCCTTCGTTTCCAAGCGCTTGCAGTCGGAATCACCTCACAAGCTCTCGTTGGCAGTCAGGAGTACGATGCTCTCTTTGGTACGGTTGACTGGCAAGAAGATAGCAATAATGAAAAACGGATCTCGTGCAAGGAGGACTGCGCCCGGAAAGAAGCACTCGCACGGGGTGACCACTACGAGTTGCCGACTGAGCCCGATCCGACATTCCGGAAGGTCCTTGAAGAACACAGAGAGGGCGATCAGCAACGAGAGACCGCCGAACCGGATGCTGAAGAGCAAACAGAGAGGGGCGTCTTTCAGCGCATTACTGCGTATGTCGCTCGTCTCGTGAACCGAAGCTCGAAGGAATCGTCTCAGTAGAGCGAAAAATAGACAATCACAACACACGATCACGTGAATCGAGAATCGTCCGTGGAGAAGACAATCGAGTGGCTTAGAAACCGGCCCTACTACGAGGGGCAAATCACCCATCAGGAGCGAACGCCAGGGGCCTCGGCCGAAACCTCACCAATCGATCTTGATCACCGGTTAGCGAGCGCACTCTCTCGTCACGATATCAACGAACTCTTCCAACACCAAGCGGACGCAATCGAAGTCGTCCGAGACGGAGACAATGTCGTACTCGCTACTCCGACGGCTAGCGGCAAGAGTCTCGCCTATACGGTGCCAGCACTCGAGCGCGCTCTTGATCACCACGGTAAGACGCTCTATATCGCACCGATGAACGCTCTGATTAACGATCAAAGAGATACTATTTCCAAGATTGCTGCAGGTCTTGAGGGGAGTCGGAGCGTCGACGTTGCGACATATACAGGACTACTGACGGACTCCGAGAAACGCGAAGTCTGGGCCCGCCAACCAGATGTTCTCTTGACCACCCCCGATATGATCCATAAAAGTTTGCTCCCATATTCGAAATCACCAAAACACTGGAAGTGGCTCTTCCAACAGCTCGAGACGGTCGTCGTCGACGAAGTACACGAGTTCCGAGGGATATTCGGAAGCCACGTCTCACTAATTTTCCGTCGTCTCTCGCGTTTGGCAGAGTACTACGATTCTACTCCCCAGTACATCTGCTGCTCTGCAACTATCGGGAATCCAATCGAACACGCAGCAGCAGTCACTGGACAGCAACCCAGCCAATTCTCACTAATCAACGACGATACCAGTGCGACAGGCCCTCGCCAGTGGGTATTCTGGAATCCACCGCTAAGAGAAGACGAGGAACTGGAGACAGAATCGGCGACAGCCGACGGACCACCTTCAAATGCAGAAGGCAGTTCTGAAGCGAGTCCACCACCATCAAGCCCGGTTGAAGTACCCCACCACAACGAGATTATAGGCGGAGAGCGCCGTTCCCATCACCCAGAAACGGTGCGGTTGTTCTGCGATCTTGTTCAACGAGGGTATCAGACGCTCGTCTTCACACGGGCCAGACAGGGAACCGAGCAGTACGCAAACTGGTGCGATAGCAAGCTTCGAAAGCGTGGTGAACACGAGCTAGCGGACCAGGTTACTGCATACCACTCAGCACTCCAGGACGAACGTCGGACCACCATCGAGGCGGGGCTTCGCGATGGATCCATTCGAGGTGTCTGGAGTACGAATGCACTCGAACTCGGCATCGACGTCGGTAGTCTCGACGTCGTCCTTCTCGACGGACATCCAGGAACAAGCATGAGCACATTCCAGCGCGCTGGGCGGGCAGGACGTGGAGAAAATCCGAGTCTCGTTGTCCTCGTAGCAAGCCCGAATCCGTTAGACCAGTACTGTATGGCGAATCCGGATCTCCTGTTCGACGGCGACCCTGAACAAGCAGCAGTCAACCCCGCAAACACCCAAATACTAGATGACCACGTCTGCTGTGCGGCTCAAGAGCTGTTCCTGCGCACCAGTGACGACACCTACTTCGGCACTGAATATCCGGCGACTGTTGCGTCTCTTGATGACGCGGACCAACTAGAGCGATTTAGCTCTCGAACCGGTCCCCGGTGGAAGTACATGGGAGAGGACAGCCCGCAACACACGATGGACATCCGCTCTATCGATGATCGGCAAATCGAACTTTATGATCGACTGCGTGATAGGACACTTACCTCACTGCCGTTTGGCGATGCGCTTCGTGATGCACACCCCGGTGCAATCTATCATCATCAAAAGGAGTCGTATCGTGTGACGGAGGCAGAATTCGATGCTGACCGTGTGCTCCTGAAGTCAGTGAACACGATGGGGTATACCCGTCCACTCACAGAGAAACGAATTACTATCGAAGAGGAGCTCAAGACGGGCGGGCTCGCCTCACAGGAGACTGTCTCTGTTGGATTTGCGGATCTCACCGTCGCCGAAGAAGTGACGGGATACATGCTCTATGACCACCCATCAGATGAGGACGGCGTCGAGCGGGCTTTCGACGAGCCGCTTCCTGAACGGACAATTCGCACCCGTGGGCTCTATTTCACAATTCCGCCGCAGATCGAGCAGGACATCAAAGCTGCGAGTGAGGAAGAGGACGGATTTCTCGCGAGTATTCACGCTCTGGAGCACGCACTGATCTCTTTGTTCCCACTCGAGATTCTCTGTGCTCGTCGCGACGTCGGTGGGCTCTCGACCGAGTATCATCCACACACTGGATGGAGCACGATTTTCGTCCACGATGGTCATCCAGGTGGAGTAGGACTTACTCGAGAAGCGTTCGGGAAGCTGGAGACAATGCTTGAGCGCACGTTGGAAATGCTCTCTAGCTGTCCCTGTGAAGACGGGTGTCCATCGTGCGTTCACTCGCCGCAATGTGGGAATGCGAATCGGACGCTAAACAAGCGGCTCGCAATCCGTCTTCTGAAGCAACTGTTAGAGGTTCCTGTTCAGCCATAGGGAAGACTATACTCAGTCATTTCAGTACTCTATAGATCCACTGGCCGGTGAGAGCATAGTGATTGATAGCTACCACGGACCCCAGTAGATCCACTTTTGAATTCGTCTAAGTCCTAAGATAGGGACATCGCAGAGTCGCTAGTCAGAAAGTATAAGCCAGAGGGTTACGATAGTAAGTATATGACCAACACGCGAAACGAGGGACAACCTGCTAATAGCC